>JBATHJ010000224.1:0-2917 GCA_049666625.1 Gammaproteobacteria bacterium
GCTGTAGCATGATCGGGAATGCCCACAATTCGCCAAGCTTTAATGGTTCAACGCTCTGATAAGCAGCAATAAACTGCGTGGTGTTCTGACTGTCTACACGACCATCCATGTGGGAGATCAACTCCAGCGCCAGGTCATAGATACGGGGGAAACCGGTTGTCGCACCATCCAGCAGTCGTGGCAACTGCCGGCGGTAGCCGCGGGGTAGATGGCGACGCGCCAGACTGATCTGCTGCTCGATGAGATAGAAATTGTCGAGCAACCAGGCCTCTGCCGGCGCGATCCGTTGCCCCGAGGTGGCGGCGGTAGTGACAACGTCATAGGCAGCGATAAGAACACGCTCATTCTCCGCCAGACGAGGCAGCAACTTGTCCGGCCCCGGTTGCGGGTCGATACCATGCTGTCCCGCCAGGGTGATCGCATGGCGCTTCAGCTGTTCAATGCTAAACAGCTCCGAGCGCAACAACTCAATGTTATGGTCGCCAGGCAGCGCATTCTGTGCGCGAGCTGTAAATTTGAATAATTTGCTAGCTATGACATTCTCCTCAATCGAACTTGTGGAGCCGGTAGTTCAGCACCAGACTTGCTAACATTAGCGCTTCAGCGCTTCGTCCGTGCGCATGCGGCGAACAGCAGGCCATTGTTGGCAAATACCGTTAACATATGCCAGCGTAGCCAGCAACAGCAACACGAGCTTGCTGTGTAATGCGAACGGTCTGGCATCGATCTGCGAACCCAGGGTCGCAGCCTGTTCGCAGAACCCAACGGCGCAGTATCGAACGTAAAAGGGGACGTAACTATTTTCTACCCTGAACGAAATGATGCGGGTAATGCGGAACCAGTATGCGCGCTTTCCCTGGCATGTCCTCCTGACAAGCTAATCAATCCGTTGATTGGCTATATTACTCCAGCTAAATAGTTACGTCCCCTTTTATTCTAATGTAAGTAAAAGCGAAACCGCGGAGGCGCAGAGGACGCAGAGAAAAACGAAAATGATTGTGTTTATTAAGAACGCCGATTTTTTCAATTCTTTTAGCGATACACATACTGAGTCTGTTTTGCCCGGCATTCAATAAGTGTTTTCTCTGCGTCCTCTGCGCCTCCGCGGTTAATCTTTATTATTCCCACTCGATGGTAGCTGGTGGCTTGCCAGAGATATCGTAAGTCACGCGCGAGATGCCATCGATTTCATTGATAATACGGCGCGACACATGATCGAGAAACTCGTACGGCAGGTGCGCCCAGCGCGCGGTCATGAAGTCGATGGTTTCGACTGCGCGTAGTGCAACGACATAATCGTAACGCCGGCCATCACCCATGACACCGACCGAACGTACCGGCAGGAATACCGCGAATGCCTGGCTTACCTTGTTATACAGATCGTGTTTATAGAGTTCTTTGATAAATATATCGTCGGCCAGGCGTAACAGGTCGGCGTATTCTTTTTTGACTTCACCGAGGATGCGTACTCCGAGGCCGGGGCCCGGGAACGGATGGCGGTGCACCATTTCAGAAGGCAGGCCGAGTTCGACACCGATCTTGCGTACTTCATCCTTGAACAGTTCACGCAGGGGTTCGACCAGCTGCAGGGTCATGTCTTCGGGCAGGCCGCCCACATTGTGATGTGACTTGATCAGGTGTGCATTTTTGCTGCCGGCGGATTCGATCACATCGGGATAGATCGTGCCCTGCGCCAGCCAGTTGGCAGTTGTTAATTTATCCGCCTGTTCCTGGAAAATTTCGATGAACACGCGGCCGATAATTTTACGTTTCTTTTCCGGATCGGCTTCGCCCTTTAATTCATCGAGGAAACGTTGCTCGGCATCGACGCGTATTACCTTGACACCCATGTTCTGCGCAAACACTGCCATCACCTGGTCGCCTTCGTGGTGGCGTAACAGACCATTGTCGACAAACACGCAGGTGAGCTGGTCGCCGATGGCGCGGTGCAACATCGCCGCGACCACGGATGAATCGACGCCGCCGGAAAGCCCGAGAATCACTTCGTCATCGCCGACCTGTTCGCGAATGCGCGCGATACTGTCTTCGATAATATTGCCCGGTGTCCACAGTGATGCACAGCCGCAGATGCCGTGCACAAAACGTTCGATTATGCGCTGGCCCTGTTTTGTATGTGTCACTTCAGGATGAAACTGCACGCCATAGAAACCAAGTTTCTCATTCGCCATCGCCGCGTTCGGTGCGCTGTCGGTGCTGGCGATGCAGACAAAACCTTCGGGCAGTTCATCGACGCGGTCACCGTGCGACATCCACACATCCAGGAACGCGTGGCCCTGCTGGTTGACATGGTCTTCGATTTCGCTGAACAGCTTGCTGTGATTACGCGCACGCACCTGGGCATAACCAAACTCGCGGTGTGCCGACGACCCCACCTTGCCACCAAGCTGCGCCGCCATGGTTTGCATGCCGTAGCAAATCCCCAGCACCGGCACACCAAGATCAAACACCATCCCGGGTGCAGTGAGTGAATTATCCACCGAGGTAACAGACTCCGGCCCGCCGGACAGAATCACGCCGTTGGGATTGAAACTGGAAATATCCTCGTCATCGACATCGCTGGGATGAATTTCACAATACACCCCGGCTTCACGCACACGCCGTGCAATCAGCTGGGTGTACTGCGAACCAAAGTCGAGGATGAGAATTTTATCGGCGTGAATATTATGCATGTTGGTTTATATTTCAAAGATAAAGGCTTTTGCCACAGAGGTCACAGAGAACACAGAGTTAAAAGACCGAAATAATAATTGTCCGCGAAAAACGCAAATAACGCGAATAAGGCAAAAGCGTAAGCCCTGTCATCCTGAGCTGCTTTTACGAAGGATCTTTGGCCACCGAGGCGATAGATTCATCTGCGTAAACAACACGCATCAGAATGACAGTTTTATAGTTTTTA
>JBATHJ010000225.1:0-3683 GCA_049666625.1 Gammaproteobacteria bacterium
AGCTTTTCCAGCCCGGCCTTGCGGCCTTCACCCTTGGCGACACCGACCAGCAGGATCTGGTGCAGCGCGAGTTCGTCCATGACTTCGATCGCCTGCCGAAGCTGTCCCTTGCCGCCATCGATCAACAGCACGTCGGGTAACTTTTCATCGCTATCGGTGCCCTTGCGAAAACGCCGTGCCAATGCCTGTTTCATCGCCGCGTAATCGTCGCCCGGGGTGACGTCCTTGATGTTATAGCGGCGATAATCGGTTTTATACGGGCCTTCCGGGGTGAACACCACGCATGAGGCAATCGTGGCTTCGCCCATGGTGTGGCTGATATCAAAACATTCCAGGCGCAACGGCAGGTTGTCGAGTTCGAGACAGGTTTGTAAATCTTCAAACCGTTTCATCAGGCCGGTGCGCGATAACAGGCGCGCAGCGAGGGTATTGTCAGCATTGTTTACCGCAAGTTCCAGCCAGCGCGCGCGTTCGCCGCGCACACTGTGGCGTACGCTCACCTTGTGTCCCGCGGTTTCACTCAGGACCTGCTGCAGCAATGCCGCATCCTCAAGTTTGGCGGAGACAATGATTTCGGCCGGGGTTTCACGGTTGAGATAAAACTGCGGAATAAACGCGGACAAAATCTGCCCGGGACTCATCGCTTCCGGCAGCTTAGGAAAATAACTGCGGTTGCCCAGGTTGAGACCGTTGCGCACGCAAAATACCTGTACGCAGGCCTGGCCGCCTTCGCTGGCGCAGGCCAGGAGGTCGATCTCGCCACGTTCAGCGCTGATATGCTGGCGCTCGGCAACTGCCTGCAGGTGTTGTATCTGGTCCCGGTAAGTGGCGGCTTTTTCATAATTGCGTTTCGCCGCGGCTTTTTCCATCGCCGCGACCAGCTCGTTGATAATCTGCCGGCTTTTGCCCTCGAGAAACAGCAGCGCATGCTTGATATCGATGGCATACGCCTGTTCGGATATATAACCGACACAGGGCGCTGAGCAGCGTTTGATCTGGTATTGCAGACACGGACGTGAACGGTTGCGGAACACGCTGTCTTCACAGGAGCGAATCTTGAATGTGCTTTGCAACAGGTGAATGGTTTCACGCACCGCCCAGGCGTTGGGATACGGACCGAGATAGCGCCCGGGACGTTTGCGCGCACCACGATGCACTTCGATACCGGGATACGCCTGCTTGTCTGATACATATATATACGGGTAACTCTTATCATCACGCATCAGCACGTTGTAACGCGGGCTGAATTCCTTGATGAGATTGCTTTCGAGGATCAGCGCTTCACTCTCGGTGTGGGTCACGGTGACATCGATATGCCGGGTGTGTGAAATCATCACCGCGGTTTTCGGACTCAGGCCGGTGGTACGAAAATAACTGCCCAGGCGGTTTTTGAGGTTCTTCGCCTTGCCGACATAGAGCACGCGCTCATCTTCATCAAACATCCGGTAAACACCGGGTTTGCTGGTGACAGTTTTGAGAAACGCCTTGTGGTCGAACAACGGCGTGGGATCGGCTTGATTGCTCATGTTGGCATTATACTAAAAGATATTTGCCACAGAGGTCACAGAGCGCTCAGAGTTATAAAATAGAAAGGCAAAACAAATTATCCACAGATGAACGCAGATGAACACGGATAAAAGAAAATATAGAATGTTTTCCTTGCGCCGCAGGCGCACAAACAATCTGCGTTCATCTGCGTTCATCCGTGGATAATTAAATCTTTGTTTTTACCCCTGTGCGCTCTGTGGCCTCTGTGGCAAGTGTTTTATGTCTTCAGTAAATCCCGTGCACGTTCGAAAATGCTTTCGAACATCGGCGTTGTCAGGCGTTTTGTCTGGGTGTTATAGCGTGAGCAGTTATAGGAATCGATCAGGATGCCATTGCTGATGGTGTGTTCGTTTGCGTGGCCAAATGTGTAGCCTGACTGTTTGAGTCCCATTGCGCGTATCACTGATTTGTGTGCGATACCGCCTAGCGCGATGACGATATTGTTGTTTGGCAGGGCTTTGAGTTCAGCTGCCAGCCACTGGTTGCAGGTATTGATTTCACTGCCAATGGGTTTGTTCTGCGGTGGCAGGCATTTGACCGCATTGGTGATGCGACAATTTTTGAGTTTCAGCCCGTCTTTTACCGATACCGATTGAGGTTTACTGGCAAAGCCATATTTGTGCAGGGTTTCATACAGCAGAATACCGGCGTGATCACCGGTGAAGGGACGTCCGCTGGCATTGGCGCCGTGCATTCCGGGCGCCAGGCCGACGATACAGAGCCGCGCCCTGTTATCACCAAACGCGGGGACCGGTCTGGCAAAATATGCCGGGTATTCTTCCTTTACCTGGTCGAGAAAACTCGCCAGTCGTGGGCACTGACGGCACTGGGGATCAAATTTTGGCACGGCGTTTATATTATAAAATAGATTAATTAGTTACATTAACTTAATGATTATTAAGTGTTGTTGATTCATCCAGAATCCCATGCTTCATCGCCAGGTGGAGCATTTCTACATCGGTGGCGACTTCCAGCTTCTCGTGCAAGCGCATCCGGTAGGTGCTCACCGTCTTCGGGCTGATGTTGAGGGTTTCAGATATCTCCTGGGTTTTCTGGCCCTGCGCGATCATCATCAACACCTGCAGCTCGCGTTTAGACAAGCGGTCCAGCAGGTTGTCATCGTCGCCGGGTAACATCGATAGCGCCAGTGTCTGTGCGATGTCCTTGGCAATATAACGCCCGCCCTTGCTGACATCCTGGATGGCCTGCAGCATTTCGGCCACGCCATTGCCCTTGGTGAGATAACCGCGCGCGCCGGCCTGTAATAACTTTTTGGGCAAGGGGCCATCGCCATGCACGGTGATAATAATAATGCCCATATGCGGCCACTGCCGGACTATTCGCGAGGTGGCTTCCATACCACCGATTCCGGGCATGTTGATATCCATCAGCACGACATTGAGTTCGTCCTTGTGCTTGCGGCACAGCTCGAGTGCCTGCTCACCCGTGCTGGCTTCAGCAAGCACATGAATACCGGCCTGGGCTTTTAACAGGCTGACAATACCGTAACGCACCAGCTCGTGGTCATCGACCACCATGATGTTGATCATAGAGTTATTTTTGCCCATTGTAATATTCGCTTCCGTGTTGCGTAGCGCGCATATTAGCAGAAGCACCGCACGCCTGGCACGGGCTTACCAGCTGTTATAGGGGTGCTCGACCAGGTAAATATTGTAGTACCGCGGGTCGTCGCTGACTTCGTCGCCCGCCCAGGCGGGCAGTTCGAAGCTGGCGTCAATGCTCGGCAGTTCAAGTTCGGCCATTTCCAGCCCCGCGTTCCGGCCTTCGAATATATCGATTTCCCAGCGATTTCCATCATGCATTACGATGTGGCGGGTTTTTTCGACCAGGTGCGGTTTGCACAAATGTGCCAGCATATATTCGGCGTCATCCAGCGCGATGGTGTATTCAAATTCGTGGCGTTCGACGCCAAGGGTGACGCTCTTTATATTGAGTGAAGCCCGGTCACCGGAAATGCGTACGCGCACCGACGAGGGTTGTGCCGGTTCCAGTCCCGAGACCAGGTAGCCCTGGCGAATTTTATGGCTTTTCTCCACCTGTTGTTCCCAGTCATGGTTTTTCAGGGTAAATTTTCGCTCTATCTCAATAGCCATTTTGCGTTGATACCTGTAGTC
>JBATHJ010000226.1:0-3478 GCA_049666625.1 Gammaproteobacteria bacterium
GCCACCGAGTTGCAGCAACATGGCGCCTCGGTGCATCTTATCGGCGGTGCTGACAAGGCGCTGGAGCTGGATGCCGAGCGCGCCATACGCCAGGCCGCGATACTGGCATCGCAATTATGACCAGCAATAAAATACACCTTGCCTGTGCAGTGTTGCTTGCAGTTATATTCGGTGTTGATAGCAGCGCAGTGCACGCCGTGCAGCAAAATACAGTTGAGCGCACCCTGGCGAAAGCCAAAGCTGCGGGAACCAAGGCCAACCGCCTGATCAACGAAACCAGTCCTTATCTTTTACAGCATGCTTATAACCCGGTGGACTGGTATCCGTGGGGTGACGCGGCCTTCGAAAAAGCCCGCAAGGAAAATAAACCCATCTTCCTCTCGATTGGTTACTCCACCTGCCACTGGTGCCACGTGATGGCACACGAATCATTCGAAAATGATGATATTGCAAAGCTGCTCAACCAGCATTTCGTCGCTATCAAGGTCGACCGCGAAGAACGCCCCGACATAGATAATGTGTATATGGCGGCAACGCAGTTGATCAACGGCCACGGCGGCTGGCCAATGACGGTGTTTCTCAACCAGCGGCTGGAGCCGTTTCATGCCGGTACGTATTTTCCGCCGGAGACCCGCGGTGAGCATCGCGGTTTAAAACAACTGTTACTCGAAATACACCGGCTCTGGTCTGAGCAACGTGAGCGGGTCGATGATGTTGCCACGCAAATTACAGAACGCATCAGGGCCAGTGCTATTGAAACCACGGCAGCGGAAAAGCTGCGCGACAATATTCATCCACTGGCGCTGGCACAAATTGCCGCCGAATTTGATCCGGAGGATGGCGGCTTTGGTGATGCCCCCAAATTCCCCCGGCCCGGAATATTTATGTATTTGCTCGCGCTTGCACAGCAGCAAGGAGTGATGGCTGATCGCGCCAAAGCCATGATGCAGACAACGCTAACGCGCATGGCACAGGGCGGGATCTATGATCAGCTCGGCGGTGGTTTTCATCGCTATTCGGTCGATGCCGAGTGGCAGGTGCCGCATTTTGAAAAAATGCTGTACTCGCAGGCGCTGGCGGTGATGGCCTATGCGCGTCTGTACCAGCTCGATGCGCAGCCACTCTATAAAGATGTTGTAACAGGCACGCTGGATTTTGTGCTGCGTGAAATGACTTCACCGGCAGGCGGTTTTTATTCTGCGCTGGATGCGGATTCTGAACGCCCGGAAGCGCCGGGTGAGCATGCAGAAGGTGCTTATTATTTGTGGTATGCGGCTGAGCTTGAAAAAATCCTGGGTAAGGAGGCGTTTACGATATTAGCTGAATATTATTCAGTAGTGTCAGGTGGCAATATCTCGTCGGATCCGCAGGCTGAGTTTGGACAACGCAATATATTACGCATAAACAACACTGCAGAGAATAAAGCCCCCGACACATCTCGCCAGGCTGTACTAGATGATGCAAAACAAAAGTTGATCAAGGTTCGAGAGCTGCGCCCGCGTCCGCATCTTGATGACAAAATCGTCACCGCGTGGAACGGCATGATGATCAGTGCATTTATCGATGGCTATCGTGTGTTCGGCGAAAAACGCTGGCTGCTGGCGGCGCAAGATGCGCTGCAATATGTACGCACAACATTGCTCGACAAGAATACCGGCAAACTGTTGCGACGCGCACGCGGCTCAGATGCTGGAATTGCAGCCGGGCTGGATGACTATGCATGGACAGTGCGCGCTGTACTGGATATATATAGTGTCACGCAGGATAAAACCCTGCTGGCGCTGGCGGTGAAATTGCAGCAAACACAGGATGCGCAGCTGCTCGATGAAACCCAGGCTGGTTATTTTGACAGCGATGACAACGATCATAACCTGCTGTTTCGAACCCGGTCTGCCTACGACGGCGCGCTGCCGGCGGCGAATGCTGTCAGTCTCGGCAACCTTGGCCGTCTCGCTGGTCTGACAGGGGAAAAACGCTACCGCGATCAGGCGGATAAAATCCTCGCGGCTTTCGCATCGGTGATCAACCAGAACCCGGCGGCGACTGCGATGATGCTGCAGGCGCAATTAATCCAGCAAGGGTCGGCAGACACGCCGCAGCACTGATAAAATACCGCGATGCTGTCACGTACTATTTCTGTCGCGCCGATGATGGGCTGGACCGATCGTCACGCGCGCTATTTTCTCAGACTGATTACGAAACACACGCTGTTGTATACCGAGATGGTAACCACCGGCGCGGTGCTCCACGGCCAGCGTGAAACCCTGTTGAAATACCATCCGGCCGAACATCCACTGGCGTTGCAACTGGGCGGCAGCGGCCCGGCTGAGCTGGCTGAGTGCGCGCAAATTGCCGAAGACCTGGGTTTCGACGAGATCAATCTCAACGTGGGCTGCCCCAGCGATCGGGTGCAGTCCGGCCGCTTTGGCGCCTGCCTGATGGCCGAACCACAGCTGGTTGCAGACTGCGTTGCGGCGATGAATTCACGCGTGCGTATCCCGGTGACCGTGAAATGCCGTATCGGCATCGATGACATGGAGGATTACGCGAGCCTTGAAGGTTTTATCGACACGGTCGCTGCAACGGGCTGTGATACCTTTATCGTGCATGCACGCAAAGCCTGGCTCAAGGGGCTTAGCCCGAAACAGAACCGGGACATCCCGCCGCTGCGTTACGACCTGGTGTACCAGCTAAAACAATCACGCCCGGGACTCAATATAATAATCAACGGCGGCATTAAGTCACTCGATGAAACAGCACAACACCTGCAACATGTTGACGGCGTCATGCTCGGCCGCGAGGCCTACCACAATCCTTTTATGTTATCCGAAGTAGACCGGCGTTTTTACCAGAAGCAGAAAAATCCCGTTACGCGCGAGCAGGTGGTAGAGCAACTGGTTGCCTATATAGATGAAGAGCTACGCGCCGGCACGCGGTTGCATTCCATCACCCGGCATATTTATGGCCTGTTCGCCGGAATGCCCGGTGCACGCAACTGGCGGCGCGAACTGAGCACATCGGCGCACACGAAGGGTGCAGACAGTGCCATCCTGGAACGAGCTATGTTATCTATGTTGTCTTCAAGAGCTGCTTAAGAATGGTGACTCAACTGCTCAATGTCGATTTAGTTTACGAATTAATATCTGGCTGTGATCAAGTATTTCCGTGTACCGTACTATTGTTAATCGCTGTGTCGAATTAATTTACACTAGGCAATATCAGCTAACTTATTGTAACTAATGGCTTATAATGCTTATCGACAGAGCATAAAGTAATTTATGTAAATCAGTGCATATTCACTGTGCAATTAATTATTAGTATCTAATTGATATTTCTATGTAAATTTAATCTCAATGGTTACTGTTAAGACGTACAAAATATCGATATTCTTTACAGTTTTTAACTGGCAGTACCGTGTAAATAGTGTAACTCACTAAATATTAATGGATTTTAAAGCTGGCACGTTTGTTGTATATAT
>JBATHJ010000227.1:0-2448 GCA_049666625.1 Gammaproteobacteria bacterium
GGTGACCTCACCATGTACCTGTCACAACAGGTGGGCGACAGCGGCGAAGTGGTGATCTCTGATATTAATCCTGAAATGCTGGAGCAGGGGCGCCGCCGCTTACTCGACAAGGGCTATGGCAGCAACATCAAATTTGTCGAAGCCAATGCTGAAGAGCTTCCGTTTGACGATAACAGTTTTGACTGCATAACCATCGCCTTTGGTTTGCGTAATGTCACTGATCAGCAAAAAGCACTGGCCTCGATGTACCGCGTATTGAAACCGGGCGGTCGCCTGCTGATCCTGGAATTTTCCAGACCGGTGATGCCGGGGCTGAACAAGGCGTATGATTTTTATTCATTCAATGTATTGCCGATGATGGGCAAGCTGATCGCCGATGATGCCGATAGCTACCGTTACCTGGCAGAATCCATTCGCATGCATCCTGACCAGAAGACCCTGCAGTCGATGATGGAGCAGGCAGGTTTTGAGCGTTGCCGCTATTACAATATGACCGGTGGCATTGTTGCGTTACACAAGGGATATAAACTGTAAAGCGCATGGTGACTCAAGCTGCACTCGACTGGTTACAAACCACGGTCAATGCCACGCTGGCGCTCGATCCGGAAGCTAACCAAAAACTGGCGCAAATGTCGGGGCGCGTCATCCGCATACATATTAAACTGATCGAGCGTGACCTGTTTTTGTTCCCCCGCGAACATGGCATGGATATACGTGCAGAATGTGATACTGAAGCAGATGCCACCATCAGCGGTACACCGATTGCATTGTTAAAAATGGGCCTGAGCAAGCAGGTGGCGCCGATGTTGCTGAAAGGGGATGTCAGCATTGAAGGCAATAGCCAGCTGGGCCGTGAATTCAAAAAACTGCTGGCCTCGCTTGATATCGACTGGGAAGAACTGGCGTCACGTATGCTCGGTGATGCACCGGCGCATCATTTGTTCAGCACCCTGGGCAAAATACATGGCTGGGGAAAAACATCTCTGCAGTCAGTCATCGAGGATTCAACTGAGTACCTTCAGGAAGAAAGTCGTGACGTGGTGCCAGCAGCAGAGCTGGAAAACTTTTACAGGCAGGTCGACCAGTTACGTGATGCTGTCGCGCGTCTCGAAAAGGAGCTTACCCAGATGAACGCACCTTCAGCTAACTGATATAGCGCCACCCACTATGAGAATCATCAAGCCCGGCCAGTTTTTCCGCATGTTGCGCATAAACATTGTACTGATGCGTCACGGGCTGGATGAAATAATATTTGCCACCCACCTGTTCAGGCCGGTGCGCTACCTGATCTATCTATTGCCCTGGAACTGGTTTCGACGCAAACGCGCACCGCGCGGCGAACGCATTCGGCGTGCGCTCGAAGATCTCGGCCCGATATTTATCAAGTTTGGCCAGATGCTGTCCACACGGCGTGATTTGCTGGCGGATGATATTGCCGACGATTTACAAAAATTACAGGATGCCGTGCCACCGTTCCCGGGTGAAAAGGCCGAACTCATTATCGAAAAAGCATTCGGCCAGCCAGTGCGCGAACTGTTCGCAACGTTTGAAACAAAGCCGCTTGCTTCCGCGTCGATTGCCCAGGTTCACGCAGCCACACTCAGGGACGGTACCGATGTCGTTGTCAAAGTGTTGCGGCCCGATGTTATGCCGGTGATCAAGCGTGATATCGAACTGTTGTACATCATTGCCGAACTAGCAGCGCGGTACTCATCTCAATTACGCCGACTGCGCCCCCTGGAAGTCGTCGCCGAATACGAAAAAACCATTCTCGACGAACTCGACCTGTTGCGCGAAGCCGCCAACGCCAGCCAGCTGCGGCGTAACTTCGAAGGATCGACCGATTTATACGTACCGGAAATATACTGGGACTACACTCGCAAAAACATCCTGGTGATGGAACGCATCTACGGCGTGCCGATTCGCAATGTGGACGAACTAAAAAATCGCGGCACCGACATGGAACGGCTGGCCGCGCTTGGCGTTAAAATATTTTTCACCCAGGTATTCAAACACAATTTTTTTCACGCGGATATGCACCCGGGCAATATCTTTGTCGACATCGATGATCCGCTGATGCCGAAGTATGTGGCTGTCGATTTTGGCATCATGGGCACACTTAACGCGACCGATAAACGTTACCTGGCGGAAAACTTCCTGGCATTTTTCCGGCGTGATTATAATAGTGTCGCCAGGCTGCACGTTGAATCTGGCTGGGTGCCCGCGGGCACGCGCGTTGATGAATTTGAATCAGCCATTCGCAGTGTGTGCGAACCGATATTCGAACGACCGTTAAAAGACATTTCCTTCGGGCAGTTATTGTTGCGCCTGTTCCAGACCGCGCGCCGCTTCAACATGGAGGTACAGCCACAGCTAGTACTGCTGCAGAAAACCCTGCTCAACATCGAAGGGCTGGGCCGCCAGCTCTATCCTGAACTGGATTTGTGG
>JBATHJ010000228.1:0-5897 GCA_049666625.1 Gammaproteobacteria bacterium
TCAACCAGGTTGCCGTAGCCATAACGCGGCCCCGACCAGGTCACCACGCCATTGGCAACCGCGATGACTTCACTGCCGGCCTTGCCCGCGAAATCCATGCCCTTATGCATTTCTTTTTTACCGGTGAAGGGGTCAGTGCGCTTGCCAAAATAGGATGAAATCCAGCCCTTGGTAATCGGACGGCCAGCGGGTTTGGCCTCGTGCTTGATCTGCTTGTTCACAATCATGTCTTCGAGGATCGCCAGTTGCTGTTCACGACTGTCGAGCTGTTCATTGAGCTCGCTCAGTACATTCAGAAAGTCATTGCCAGTGCTGTTTTCAGTTTCGCTGGGGCCACCGTATGCCGGTAACTGGTCGAAATCGAATTCAGAGGCGTCTATTTTGGCGATTTTGATCAGACGTTGACCAAGCGCATTGAGACGGGTGACATGTGCCTGCATCTGCCCCATGCGGGCAGCGAGCGCATCCAGCTCTGACTGTGCAGTATTGCGGGTGGTTTCGATCAGGCCTTTTTGCTGACTGAGGTCATCGCTGAGCTCGGTAAGATGGTGATTTACGCCCTCGGTTTTTCCCAGCCAGTAGCCCGTAAAACACACGCCGGCGAGCACACTCGCCATAATGCTGCCACACACTGCCATTTGCCAGCGGTTGCCAATCTGGCAGCGAAGTGGCTGCCCTCTGAATTTACCTACAAGAATTATGTTCATAGTATGATTGCTTCCAATAAGCGGAATTCGTCCGCTCAGACAAAAAAGTATAGTCAATTTGGTGCATTTATATGGAACAATTTCAACAAGTTATGACGACTGCATCACATTTATGAAAACCCTTGGCAGTCAACTCGATCCGCGGCTGGTGGCCAGATCGAGAAAATCCGAGCAGCTTACCCTGCTGCTTCGCCAGCATCTGCCGCCCGAGTGCGACGGCCATTATGCGGTTGCCAGTATTGTCCGGCATCAACTTATTATAGTCGCTGATTCACCAGTCTGGGCAAATCGGCTCAGACAGCTCGCCCCGCAGATTCTTCAGCTCGTCCAGTCGCAGCCTGAAAACATCCAGCATATCCAGGTCAAAAGCCGCATGACTGCAGCGCCCGTGCCTCCCACTACCTCGGTTCATACCGGGGTCAAACGCGAGCTCAGCGAGCAGGCTGGCGAGCAAATCATCTCTGCTGCTTCGTGCATCGCGGATGAACCGCTGAAAAGCGCCCTTATTAAATTATCTCGGCACGCGCGTAAAAAAGATTAATTAAATGCCTGAAGCGGCTGGGTATAGGAAATCGGCGACGCGGCTTCTTCGTCCTCAAATGTCACTTCTTCCCATGCAGATTCATCTGCAATCAATGCTTTTAGTAATTTATTGTTAAGCGCATGACCCGAACGATACCCGGAGAACGCACCAATCAGGCTATGGCCCAGCAGGTAGAGATCACCGATAGCATCGAGAATTTTGTGTTTAACGAATTCATCTTCGTAGCGCAGGCCGTCTTCGTTCAGAATGCGGTATTCATCGACCACGATAGCATTATCAATGCTGCCGCCGAGAACCAGGTTCTGTTTGCGCAGGCGTTCGATATCGCTCATGAAACCGAAGGTACGTGCACGACTGACTTCCTTGACGAAGGACGTGGTCGAAAAATCGATCTCGGCTTTGCAGGGCGCGCCCTTGAACGCAGGATGATCAAAGTCGATGGAAAAACTCACCTTGAAACCCTCGAACGGATCGAACCGTGCCCACTTGTCCTGTTCTTCGACCAGTACTGATTTTTTGATACGAATGAAGCGCTTGGGTGCAGCCTGCTCGACTATGCCGGCCGACTGGATGAGGAATACGAAGGGACCTGAGCTGCCATCCATGATGGGCACTTCGGCAGCGCTGACATCGACATACACATTATCAATTCCCAGGCCAGCGAACGCGGAGAGTAAATGTTCGACGGTTGAAACCCGTACTCCGTCCTGCTCCAGCGTGGTTGACAGCGTGGTTGGCCCGACATTGTCGGCATAGGCCCTGATTTCGACCGGATCATTGATATCCACACGCCGAAACACCACGCCCGTTTCAGGCGCTGCAGGTCGCAGAGTTAGATATACTTTTTCCCCAGTATGCAAACCGACGCCGGTCGCACGAATAACGTTCTTGAGAGTTCTTTGCCTGATCAAGTCATATTCCTAAAATAAAGTCATGCAGATAGCGCGCCGATTGCGCGGAAAAGCCCCGTATTTTCACATAAATGAGACACTGATTGGAAGCTGTATCAAATATTAATCCCTGATTCGCTATTTATAGGTGGCAAATCAGTGTTTTGCTGCAAATCGATTCACATTTTTGGATTCACATTTTTGAGCCCTCGATTGCCAGCCAGGCGAATCAGTCTGCCTGGCGTCGCAGAAATGCAGGTATATCCAGCATTTCTTCATCATAATCATCGCGGATTTCGACGCGGTTGCGGCGAATCACCGTGGGCTCTGACAACTTATCGAAATCGACCTTGCCGCTCGGCTCGGGTTTTACCAGTTTTGGCTGCTTTGCCATCGCAGGGGTACCTAGTCCTGTGGCAACAACGGTGACCCGAAGTTCACTTTCCAGCATCTCATCGATGGCAGTACCCATGACCACGGTCGCGTCATCAGATGCGAATGCATTGACCACGGCGCCGATATCCTGGAATTCACCCAGTGTCATGTTTGCACCCGTTACGTTGACCAGAATACCACGCGCACCCGACAGGTTGACATCTTCGAGCAGCGGACTGGCGATGGCTGCAGTGGCAGCATCGTGTGCACGATTTTCACCGCTTGCACGTCCGGTACCCATCATGCCCATACCCATTTTCGACATGACTGTACGCACATCGGCAAAGTCGACGTTAATCACACCCGGGTTGGTAATCAGTTCGGTAATGCCCTGCACTGCACCGCACAACACATCGTTGGCGCCCTTGAATGCATTCATCAAATCAAAATCACGGCCGTACACATCCAGTAACTTGTCATTGGGAATGGTAATCAATGAATCCACGTGCTGCGTCAGCTCCTTGATACCGTGCATGGCAATTTTCATTCGGCTGGGGCCTTCAAACGCGAATGGTTTTGTGACTACGCCGACAACCAGGATACCCATCTCGCGCGCGACCTGTGCAACCACCGGTGCCGCACCGGTACCGGTACCGCCACCCATACCGGCAGTGACAAACAACATGTCAGTATCGGCGATGGCTTCCTGAATCAGTTCGCGATCTTCCAGTGCAGCCTGGTGACCAATTTCCGGTGTCGCACCTGCGCCCAGTCCCTTGGTGATGTTGCAGCCAATTTGCAGTGATTTCGCACCGTTCATTTTAGATAGCGCCTGTGCATCGGTATTGGCGCAGATAAATTCCACACCATCGATTCCGCTGCTCACCATGTGCTGTACGGCATTACCACCACCGCCACCGACACCAATGACCTTGATTACAGCGTCTTGCGCTACAGAGTCCATAAGTTCAAACATGATAATTCTCCTCTGTAATATTTAATGTATTTGTTATGTTGTGTTGCATCATTTTTGTTATGTTATTTTTCATTATTCATTCCCGCCTGCATGACCGTTTAAAAGTTACCCTGAAACCAGCTTTTCATTCTTGCCAATACGCCTTTAATTCCGCCTTCATCTATCAGATGCCCAATTGCCGAATTTCGATGTTGTTCTCCATACAACAGCAATCCCACGCCGGTCGCATGTATCGGGTTACTGACCACATCCGATAAACCCGATACAAACTGCGGCACGCCGAGACGAACCGGCATGTGGAATATTTCTTCCGCCAGCTCGACCACACCTTCCATTTTTGAACTGCCACCAGTCAGCACCACACCGGCAGCCACCATTTCTTCAAACCCGCTCTTGCGCAATTCAGCCTGCACCAGCGAAAGCAGTTCTTCGTAACGCGGTTCGACGACTTCGGCCAGCGTCTGGCGCGACAGTTTGCGCGGTGGCCGCTCGCCCACGCTCGGCACCTCAATGGTTTCTTCAGGATTTGCCAGCTGGCGCAAGGCACATGCGTATTTAATTTTGATATCGTTGGCGTATTGCGTTGGCGTGCGCAGCGCAACTGCGATGTCATTCGTGACCTGGTCACCTGCAATCGGAATCACCGCGGTATGGCGAATCGCACCGTCAGTAAACACGGCAATATCGGTAGTGCCACCACCGATATCCACCAGGCAGACACCGAGTTCTTTTTCGTCTTCAGTCAACACGGAATAACTCGACGCCAGTTGTTCAAGAATAATATCGTCGACTTCCAGACCGCAGCGGCGTACACACTTGATAATGTTCTGCGCTGCGCCCACCGCACCAGTCACCAGGTGCACCTTGGCCTCGAGGCGTACGCCCGACATCCCAATCGGTTCGCGGATGCCTTCCTGCTGATCAATAATAAATTCCTGCGGCAAAATATGCAGCACACGCTGATCAGCCGGTATTGCTACTGCGCGCGCCGCATCGATCACCCGGTCGAGATCACCGCTGGTAACTTCACGTTCGCGTATCGCAACAATACCGTGTGAATTCAGGCTGCGAATATGACTGCCTGCGATACCTGCATACACCGACTGGATCTGGCAACCCGCCATCAGTTCGGCTTCTTCAATCGCGCGCTGGATCGACTGCACTGTTGATTCAATGTTGACGACGACGCCTTTTTTCAGCCCATGCGAAGGATGCATGCCAAGACCGACAATTTCTATTTCACCGTCGGCGGTGACCTCGCCAACAATGGCCACCACCTTGGATGTGCCTATGTCGAGCCCGACGATCATGTTTTTATCTGACTTCTTTGTCATTAGTTGACACCTCTAATACACGTGCGGCCTGCGCTGATCATGCGTCGATTTCCTTTTTGTGTATCGACCGCATGGCAAAGCCATTGGGGTAGCGCATATCGACTACCTGAACATTACTTAAATCCGGCGCATTGCGCATTGCAAATACGTTTAAAAATCTATTCAATCGTTGCGCGGTTTCTGCTTTGCCGAGATTGATTTCCACCAGTGGTTTTTCCGCCTGTGCGTCCTGTATCCCGGTGGCTACAAATATGCGCCACGCCCGGCGCTCATCCAGTGACACTTTTTCAGTCTGCAGGCCCAGTGCCTGCAACTGCATACTGACCTGTGCTGCAAACTGCCAGACTTTTTTATGCTGCCCCTCGGGCCCTTCAAGTTGCAGCATTATTTTTTCATGTTTTAACGACCGTGGCGTAAACATTTCACCTTTATCACTAATCAGTGAGTCGGTTCCCCAGTACGCAACGGCATGTTTTTCTGTCACCCGTATCACTAAACCCGATGGCCACTGCCGCCTGACAGACACTTCTTCTACCCACGGCAGGTTTAACAGGGTTTCGCGAATAACTTTCAGATCCACCGTAAAGTAGCCACCTGTCAGCACGTCAACCACATGTGTCTGCATATCGTTCTTCGCCAGGTTCTCAAACTCGCCTTCGATGGCAACGTGTTCAACTGGCATAAACGTGTCCGGCTGATAGTCGCGCAACAACCAGGCCGATGACCCCAGCACAACCAGTGCCAGCACCAGGCCTGCACGTTTGAACAGCAATGCATAATCTGTTTGCTGTTGACGCTTGCGCACGGCGCCGCGATGTGATTTTTTCCTGGTAGTGCGATTAAACATGGCTGCCCGCCAGAATTTGCACAACCAGCTGCTCAAAACTGATGCCCGCCTGTTTCGCGGCCATCGGCACCAGGCTGTGGTCGGTCATGCCCGGTACGGTATTCACTTCGATCAACCATGGCTGCGCGTCATCATCAATCATGAAATCCACGCGTCCCCAGCCACTGGCACCAACTGCCCGGTACGCCTGCAACATCATTGTCGCCAGCGACGCCTCAACCTCG
>JBATHJ010000229.1:0-12476 GCA_049666625.1 Gammaproteobacteria bacterium
ATCACTGGAAAAACCACCGAAACCGGTCAGGCCCTGCGCATTAAAGCGTTGAAATGCAAAAATAAGGCTGGCACCCCAGGCACTGTCAGCATCAATCTTGCGCGCGTAACTTGCATTGACGAATAACTGCGCCAGAGTCACACCTGCCGTGCCGGCACCGAATGTTCCCGGTAAATTATCATCGATCACGCCTGTACCTGGATTCAACGTAGTTGCAGAGCCACCCTTGTACTCAGTATCCAGACCACCGTTACCGTAAGTAGACAGTCCCACAGAACTTTGCGCATCCAGGTTCCAGTTGATACCAAAATACGGGATCAGGAAGAAATCATTTTCACTTTCCACGCTGCCCGGGTTAACACTGAATGGAAACTGACATGTTTCGCCGCCCGTTGGAGGAAACACACCGCCGCTACAAAACGCGGAAGCAGGTGTTCCCGCAGGTGCGGGTGGCGCGCCGGTCACTGTATAACCACGTGGTGACGGACTGAATAAAGCTATGCCAATATCCATGCGCTCTCCAACGAAAGCCATGCCTGCCGGGTTAGTTGCGGCGGCCATTGCATCCTGTGACAGGGCAGTGCCCGCGCCTGCCAGGCCTTTTTCCTTGGTACTGTAACCATGGGCAAAATAACCATTAGTCGCCTGCGCAACGGGTGCTGCAAGCACGCCGGCAACTGCTGTAATCAACAGCGATTTTCTGAAAGCTGTTCTCATTGATGACTCTCCTCGGAAAAAATTAGGACTGATTAAAAGTGGACTCTGTTTTTATTATGTTTATTATTTTTATTGTAAACCTGACCAATAGATAGGCGAGTAAACCCGCGCTGTCAATGAAATCTGGCCAATATCCCACAATTCATACAAGGCTTGGTTTAACCGAGTAATTGCTCGCCCAGTCCAGGCTTTAGCACGACTGCAGAGCTGGCGCCGCTATAATAATGCATTCGAGTAGCTAGCGCCTGGATCAACTTTCTCGCGTTTCTGCTGTCCACCTATAAAGCTAAATTATCCATATTAAATACATGAAGTTACTCATTAAATTTGCGCTCCCCCTGGCACTGATGTGCGCAATGCAGTCGCAGGCAGAACTGCCCGAGCTTGGCGACCCCACGCTGCAAAGCTTCAGCACAAAGGAAGAAACCGAGCTCGGCCAGGCGTTTTACCACGCCCTGCGCGCCAGCCTCGAGTTCGTCGACGATTTACAGCTAGAACACTATATTAAAAGTCTCGGGCAACGCCTGGTGACACACTCCGACGCGCCGGGCAAAAACTTCCGCTTCTTCATAATTAACTCAGATGTCATCAATGCATTTGCCGGGCCCGATGCCTACATCGGGATACATAGTGGATTACTGAAGATGGCAAGTAACGAAAGCCAGCTCGCCAGCGTCATGGCGCATGAAATATCGCATGTATCACAGCGCCATATTGCGCGTGCAGTCGATCGCTCGGGCACGGCCGCCGCCGCCAGCTTTGCCACCATCCTTGCCGCGATCCTGGTGAGTTCGCAGGATTCTCAGGCCGGGCAGGCGGTATTGTTCTCGGGCATTGCAGGTGCACAACAGGCTTCACTGAACTTTACCCGCCAGAACGAGTATGAAGCTGACCGCGTGGGCATCAGCATATTAGCCAGAGCAGGAATCAATCCATCCGGTATGGTCGAATTTTTCGAATTTTTATTGTCTCAGAGCCAGGCCAGTGACCTGGAATATTTACGTACCCATCCATTGAATGAGAACCGTGTCTCTGAAGCGCGTAATCGAATCGCCGCAGATCAGTTCAAATTGCCTAAAGACAGTGATGATTTCAAGTTTGCACGCGCACGGCTCGCCGTGCTTACCAGCCGCCAGCCAGAATTGTTTATTAGCAAAAACGCCGGCGCCAGCGACATTTTCAGCCTCTACCAGCAGGCCGTGGCGCAGATAAAGACAAGCCATTCTGAACTGGCGATACCGATACTTGAAAAACTTGCCGGCAAGCACAACCATCCCTGGATCAAACTTGCACTCGCGGAAGCTTATCAAGACGATAATCAGCCGACCAAGGCCCTGTCTGTACTGGAACAGCTGGCAAATTTTTACCCGGGGTACATGCCTGTTAGCCTGAGCTATGCCCGGGCACTCACTCACAATAACCAGTCACAGAAAAGTATCGGCCTGCTTAAACACCAGCTGCAATACGATGATGACGCCAGCATTCATCAGGAGCTGGCGCGCGCGTACTATATTAATGGGCAGACTGCAGCGGCACTCGAGTCCACCGGCAACCAGTATTTACGCGAAGGCTATACCGAGCTAGCAATACAGCAATATGAAAATGCATTACAACAGCCCAGCATCAGTGAAACCAGTCGCCAGCGACTGACCACCCGGAAAGACAAACTGAAGGAAAAAATACAATAAAGTGACACTAGACATTCGAGCACAGAGAAGTTAGACGTTCGAGTAGATAATTTATTTCATTGACATTGCAAATATCCAGCAACACTAATATAAGGCTTTATTAATAATATATTTTTTCGCTTGCAGTACTTGCCATACACGTATCAGAGAGTATGCTATAAGCCCTAATTCACTCGTTGAATCAGATTTTTCTACATAATATTTCGGAGGAGCAGAGAATGCGGCTATCCGCACATTTACTAAAAACAACCGCGTCCGTGGCTGCCATTGTTGGCTGCCTCGGTTTATTCACACCCTTATCAGTTAGTGCAGACGACGCGGCAGATATTGCAGAAGGCCAGAAGCTTTCATTTGATCGCAAGAAAGGCAATTGCCTGGCGTGCCATCAGATGGAAGGTGGCGACCTCGCTGGAAATATTGGTCCGCCGCTGGTAGCAATGAAAGCACGCTTTCCAAATTTTGATAGTTTAAAGGCTCAGATTTATGATGCCCGCGTAAAAAACCCGAACACGATCATGATTCCTTTTGGTCCGCACCACGTGCTGTCTAGTAAAGAAATCGACCTGGTCGCGAAATATATTCACACATTATAAAAGTCGTAAGAGGTAAGACTAGATGAACCAGAATCGTAGATTTCTGTTAAAAGGCACACTGGCTGCCAGTGCCGCAGGCGTCGCTATTAGCGCCGGCCTGCTCACACCTAAAACCGTAATGGCTGCATGGTCCAAAGCAGCTTTTGAAGCAGCTGACGTTAATTCAGCTTTAACTGCTGCGATGGGCAGTGCTGATCACAGTGAAAGCGGTGACGTAAAACTCAAAGCGCCAGACATTGCTGAAAATGGCGCTGTTGTACCGATTACTGTTAGCAGCAGCATCGCTGGCGTCGAATCGATCGGCATTCTTGTATCAAGCAATGCACAGCCACTGACTGCCACTTTTAATCTTGGCCCCAACACTGAAGCCGATGTTTCCACCCGTATCAAAATGGGTAAAACAGCTGACGTTATTGCTGTCGTCAAAGCCAACGGCAAACTCTACAGCGCCAAGAAACAGGTCAAAGTCACCATTGGTGGTTGCGGCGGTTAAACGAAAATACAAGATACGAGGTTACAGAAAACATGGCTAATTCAATTAAAGTTCGCGCAAAGGTTAAAGGCGGAGTGGCTACCGTTAAGTGTCTCATCAGCCACCCAATGGAAACCGGCTTGCGTAAAGATAAAAAAACCGGTGAGAAAATTCCGGCGCATTTCATCCAGGAAGTCAACTGTGAACACAATGGCAAGAATGTTCTGAATTCACAGTGGAATGGCTCTATCTCCAGAAATCCTTTCCTCTCCTTCTCGTTCAAAGGCGCAAAAGCCGGCGATACGCTGAAAGTCAGCTGGGTGGACAACAAGGGTGAGAGCGACTCGACAGAAGAAGCACTCAAATAAGAGAAACTTATTTAGACGTCCCGGAAAAAATAACCATAAGGTGAACAATGAATAAAATCACTATCGCGCTCTCTGCATTGCTAATGGTTGTGACGCCAGTTGCATCGCAGGCCACGCCCGATCAAGACCTGAAAGCTTTCCGCAAACATTTTGCGGACAAGTTCCCGAGCACACCGTTTAACGATTTCATCAACGGCGTGTATTCGATTGACCCCGCGTCACGTGAACAATGGGAAGCGTTTGAAGAATTCCCGTCCTACGAGCCTTATATCGACAAGGGCAAGGCCCTGTTCGAGAAAAAATTCGCCAATGGCAAGAGCATGGCAAGCTGCTTCCCGAACTACAAAAAAGGGATTCGCCAGAACTACCCCTACTACGATACTGGCAAGGGTGAGATCGTGACCCTGGAAGGCGCCATCAACAAGTGCCTGTCAGACAACGGTGAAAAAGAGTTCAAAACCAAGAAAGGCGCACTGGCACACGTCAGCGGGTACCTGGCATCGCTGTCACGCAACCATAAGTTTGACATCAAGGTGCCTAACGACCACGGTGCTATCAAGGCCTACAACCAGGGCAAGCAACACTTTTACGCCAAGCGCGGCCAGCTCAACATGGCCTGTGCGGATTGCCACTACCACTATTCGGGTAGCTACATTCGCGCAGACATCCTGAGCCCGGCAATCGGTCATCCCACCGGCTTCCCGGTATTCCGCAACAAGTGGTCTTCGGATGACGCCAAGGGTGACGGTATGGGTACCCTGCACCGCCGCTACGGTGGCTGTAACAAGCAGGTACGTGCCAAACCGTTCAAGGCCCAGAGTGATGAGTACAAGGCACTCGAATACTTTGAAACCTATATGAGTAATGGCCTGCAGGTAAATGGCCCGAGTCAGCGCAAATAACCCTGCGCTTTCGAGCAAAAAAAAACCCCGCCTGGGCGGGGTTTTTTTTGGGCTGAAATCAGCCACTAAGGCTATGTCTGGTGGGTCGTCCGCGACTCGAACGCGGGACCAATGGATTAAAAGTCCAGTGCTCTACCAACTGAGCTAACGACCCGAAGGCGCGCATGATACATTGCCCGCCACAGAAAAACAAACGCATCGAGCAGAATCCGGCCGGGTTTAGCCCCGGCGGAAATAACGCGTCGGATCTTCAATCCCGGCCTGCATGAAGCCGGCCTTGCGGAAGCGACAGGAATCACATTCACCGCAGGCACTGCCAGACGCATCTGCCTGGTAACACGACACCGTCCGCGCGTAATCCACCCCAAGCTCGGTACCTGTACGAATGATCTCAGCCTTGGACAGGTTGATTAACGGGGTGTGAATATGCATCTCCTGGCCCTCTACCGCAGCGCGTGTGGCGAGGTTGGCCATGGCTGCAAACGCTTCGATGTAGTCCGGCCGGCAATCCGGATAACCCGAGTAATCAACCGCGTTGACACCGATGAAAATATCGGCCGATCCGGCAACCTCAGCGACGGCCAGCGCATGCGCAAGAAAAATCGTGTTTCTCGCCGGCACATAGGTGACCGGAATTCCGCTGGCATTCGCATCCGTATTGACTGGCACGTCGATCGATGACTCGGTCAGGGCAGAGCCACCAAGCAGGGCATCATCGAGCCGGATGACACGGTGCTCTGCGCCATAACTGAGCACAATTTCGCGCGCCGCATTGAGTTCCGACACATGCCGCTGGTGGTAATCAAAACTCAGCGCCACCACCTCAAAATTCTTATGCGCAATCGCCAGCACCGTGGCCGAGTCCAGGCCGCCTGATAACAGAACGATGGCTTTGGGTCTACGCATAGCTAAACACCCGCTCTATTTCCCCACAGCAGCTTGTGCAACTGTATTTGCATACGAACTGGCAGCCGGTCGCGCAATATCCATTCAGCCAGCGCCGTCGCATCCAGCTGGCCATGGCTCGGCGAAAACAGCACTTCGCATTTATCTGCAAGCTGATACTGCCTGAGTATGTCAACGCACCAGTTGTAATCATTCTCATCACAGATGACAAATTTGACCTGGTCATTGGCGGTCAAATATTCAATATTGCTCAACAGGTTTTTTTTGTCTTCACCCGAACCGGGGGTTTTGATATCAACCACGCGCACCACCCTGGTATCAACCCTGGCGATATCAATTGCACCGCTGGTTTCAAGCGAGACCTGGTAGCCGTCATCGCACAGCTTAGACAGCAGTTCGCCGCAGGCTTTCTGCGCCAGCGGCTCGCCACCGGTGACAGTGACATACTGCGCACCGAAACTCGCAACCTGCTCGCGGATTGCATCGAGTGACATCCATTCACCACCACTAAAGGCATAGGCAGTATCGCAATAGCCGCAACGCAGGGGGCACCCGGTCAGGCGCACAAACACGGTGGGCACACCGACGGTGCGCGACTCACCCTGTAATGAATAAAAGATTTCGGTGATGCGCAACCGAGTGGTTTGCGCTGTATTGGAATTCACGCCAGACTTTAGCGAGGCGCCTAATGGCCTTCGCGTTGCATACGGTCGAGTCGCTCTTTTGCCTTGTTGGCGACACTGGCGTCTGGATATAGCTTGATAACTAATTGCAGGTTTTCGCGCGCGGCTGACCAGTTCTTCAGCTCGAAATAAACATAACCGATTTTAAGTCGGGCACCGGGTATTTTTGTACTCTCGGGGTAGCGCGCAATCAGGCGTTGAAATTCTTCCAGCGCCTGTTTGTAGTCACGCGAGACATAATTGGCCTCGCCCAGCCAGTACTGCGCATTATCTGAATATTTACTCTGCGGATATTTTTTAAGAAATGCACTGAAGGCTTCGATCGATGGCTGGTAACGCCCTTCCTTGAGCAGGGCAAATGCATTTGAATATTCGTCCTTGCCATCATCGTCACCATCCGCGGCGACAGCAGTCGCAGCTGGCGCCGACCCGGCGGATGAACGCGGTGCAGGCACCGGCGGCACAACACCCGATGAACGCGCGCCTCCGCCACCACCGGCTTCGAGGCTACTCAAACGACGATCCATATCGAGATACAGACTGCGCTGGCGCTGTTTAATGGTATCGAGTTCGTATCCCTGCTGTTCGATCTGTTCGCGCAGCAGTGAAATTTCCTGCTGAATGACATCCAGCTGGTGCATTTGCTGCTGCAGTACATCAGCACCGAGGAGACGCTCAATCCGTTCGAGTCGCTGCTGCACAGACATTCTGGACAGCACTTCGTCCTCGGCAGATACCGATACGCAGGTCAGGCCTGCAAGCGCCGCCAGCACAATACCGCTGACAGGCCGCGCTAATTTATTAAGCATGCGCGATGACATGTTGTATCCCCATTTTTATTCGACGCCAGCGACCTGAATTGATCAGCCATGCGTCGATAAGCGATTGATTACTCGTATATTATTTCTGCGCGCCGGTTCAGGTTCCAGGCCTGCTCATCATGCCCGAAATCCGCCGGCTTTTCTTCACCATAACTGATAATGGTTATCTGGTCACTGCTTGTACCTTCGAACAGCAGCAGGCGTTTTACGGCCTGTGCGCGACGATCGGCCAGCGCTACATTATACTCACGTGAGCCGCGTTCATCAGTATGGCCTTCAAGCCGAATACGTGATGCCGTATTCAATGCCATGTACTTGCCGTGATGTTTTACCAGCTCGACATAGTCTTCGCGAATGTCACTGCTGTCAAAATCAAAATAAATGACTTTCTGCGAAAGAATATTACCCGGGTCATTGATCGCACCCTTCTCATAAGACACGGCATATTCCTGTCCGGCCAGCATGGTGCCTGAACCAACACCTGCCGCGTCGACGCTACCCACGGTTGCGCCATATTGATCACCGCTGGTGCCCGCATCCATTAAACCATCATCTTTAATTGCCTGCTCGGCACAGGCCGAAAGCAGCAACATCGCAACGCTTACAAATAGTATTTTTTTCATTGGTTTCACCCTGTAAAAAAGCCTGCTCCAGGCGAGCAGGCATAATTATTAAAAAATTATTTTTTCCTGACCGGCGCCCACGAGGGCTCACGTACTTCCCCGTCTGACAACACCAGCCGTTGTTTGTGCCCACCATCGATCGAAACTGCCGCCAGCACTGCACGCCCGTTCACCTGCGAGGCATACAGAATCATGCTACCGTTGGGCGCAAATTCGGGCGACTCATCCTGTGGCCCGTCAGTCAGCACCTGCATCAACCGCGTTTCAGGATACATCACTGCAATGCGGAAACGGTTGCCTTCACCCAGCACAAAGGCAATGGCCTTGCCGTCAGGTGACACGCTTGCGTTTGCGCTGTAATCACCTTCAAATGTCACGCGTTTAGGCGTTGACCCGGCCGCCAGCTCCACCTGGTATAACTGCGGCTTGCCGCTGCGACTGGAGGTGAATACCAGTGACTCACCGTCAGGCATCCACACCGCTTCGGTATCAATCGACCAGTGATTGGTGACACGGCTGAGGGTTTTATTCTGGATATGTAAAACATAGATATCTGGGTTGCCATCTTTCGACAAGGTCATGGCGAGGCGATTACTGTCCGGCGACCAGGCAGGCGCCCCATTAATACCATCGAAAGAAGCGACTTTTTCACGCTTGCCGTTTGCAATATCGTGGATATAAATTTCTGCCTTGCCCAGTTCAAACGATACGTAAGCTATTTTTCGACTGTCGGGTGACCACACAGGTGACATGATCGGTTCGCTTGAAGTCAGCAGGGTTTGCGGATTAAAACCATCCGTATCCGCCACCTGCAATTTGTATTCTATTTTTTTATTTGCGCTACGGCTTGAAGTCACATAGGCAATACGCGAATCGAATGCCGGCCCCAGGCCGGTTAGCTGTTCAATAATGTAATCGCTGATACGGTGAGCCACGTAACGCAGCGACTGCCTGTCAGCCGGGAAACTGTAACCCAGCACCTGCTGTGACTTCAGCACATCAAACAGGCGAAACTGCACCTGGTAATTACCGTCTTTCTGCAATTGCACGGCACCAATCACCAGATGATCAATCCCGGCGATGCGCCAGGTTTTAAAATCCACCTGTTCCGGCGTGGTCGGTTTTGACAGCATATCTTTTTCAGGCAGGGGTGAAAATTTACCGCTGCGCGCAAGATCTGAGGTAATGATGGCTGACACATCAGCATCGGCAAGTTTCTGACTGCCTGCCCAGCGAAAAGGCACGACTGCAATCGGCATTGCGCCTTCTACGCCTTCAGTGATGTCAATATTGAGTACAGCATTCGCCAGTGTTGCATTGAACAACAATACCGCTGCAATAAAAATTTGTTTCAGTTTCATATTATTAACCTGGTTATTCACTGCGTGCCGCAAGTCAGCTTATCTGGGCCTGAATTTAAAATGGATTTCGCGATCATAAACGTCCGGATTGGGCGCTGGCGGCAAAGGTGAGGCTTTCCAGACTGCACGCTCGATGGATTGCTGATACGTAGCATTGGCCTCGCAATTGCGCAGGCTCACACTGGTGACATCGCCCATGATGGTTTGAGTTACAATCACTTCGCAGGTAACATTGCTTTTCAGGCCCGGCGGACGCAGCCAGTTGCGCTCCACTTTTTGCTCGATGAGCTTAACATATTGCTGGCGTAACGAGTCCAGCATTCGTGAGTATTCTGCCTGCTGGCGCGCTTCCTCCTCGCGACGCTCTTCTTCTTCGAGCCGGCTTTTGAGATCGGCTTCTTCCTGCTTGCGACGCGCTTCTGCTTCTTCTGCCAGGCGTTTTTGCTTCGCGGCTTCTTCCTGCCGTTTTAACTCTGCCTGGCGTTTCGCTTCGGCTTCCTTGCGCTGTTTTTCAAGCTCGGCCTGCTGCTTTGCCTCGGCCTCCTTGCGTTGTTTCTCCAGCACCGCCTGGCGCTTTGCTTCTTCAACTCGCCTGGCTTCTTCGGCTTTGCGTTTTTCCAGCGCGGCCTGCTTTTTCTCCGCCTCTTGCTGCTTCGTTATTGCCTGCTGTTTTTTCTTTTCCTGCTCGGCTAGCTCGCGTTTTTTTGCTTCCTGCTCCTTGCGTTTTTTTGCCTCATCCTGCTTGCGCTGATTTTCAGCGGCAATTTTCTGTTGCTGTTTTTCCTGTTCGGCGCGGGCTTTCTTTTCCCTTTCTGCATCGAACTTGCTGGCGTCTACGACGACTGCCTTGATCGTGGCTTTTTTCTGTGCTGCAGATTCAGGAACTTCATTGTTTATTAAATTTATACTTAGCAGCACAATCAATACTACGTGCAACAGTACCGCAATCACCAGCACAAACGGATTCTTACGGATGTCGTGCCATAAACCCTGAGAACTCATAAAGACAAATCCGTTATCGCAGCTTAGCCACCGGCTTCATCCGGCTGCTCAGTCATTAAACCCACCTTGTCGACGCCGGCGCTTTGCAGCAACACCATGGCAGCGGTCACCTTGCCGTAATCAACGGCCTTGTCTCCACGCACCAGCACCGGGGTTTGTGGTTGCGTGCGAATGATAACGGAAACACGTTGCACCAGCGTTTCTGCATCAATCGGTGTGCGGGTGTCATCACCCACGTTTAGATAATAGTCACCACTTTTGCTTACGGTTAACACCAGGGGTTCGCGCTGGTCGGGTTGCAGCGGATTGGCACTCGCCTGGGGCAGGTCAATTTCCACGCCCTGCTGCAACAACGGTGCGGTAATCATAAATATCACCAGCAATACCAGCATCACATCGATATAGGGCACGATGTTGATCTCGGATGCGAGCTTGTGTTTTTTGCGGCTCACGCTTCAACTTCCGCCGCGGCAGGCGTTTCATCGGGCAGGCGATGGCTCTGGCGTTGCAGGATAGTGGCGAATTCCTCGGCGAAGTTTTCGTAGGCGCCGGTGATGCGATCAACGCGTTCTGCATAACGGTTGTAGGCTATCACCGCGGGAATCGCCGCAAACAATCCCATCGCGGTGGCGATCAGTGCTTCAGCAATACCGGGCGCGACCATCGACAGGGTGGCGCTTTGCACCGAACCGAGTGCGGTAAACGAACGCATAATTCCCCACACCGTGCCAAACAGGCCGACATACGGACTGGTGGAACCGATGGTGGCAAGCAATGCAAGATTGGCTTCCAGCCGGTCTTCTTCGCGTGCCAGTGCGACCTTCATACTGCGTTGCACGCCGGCCAGCATCATCTCGGTATTACTGCTGCCGCGCTTATGAATACGCACATATTCGGCAAAGCCGGCTTCAAATATTTTTGCCATGCCGCTGATGGCTTCACCACGGCGTTTAACCTGGCCGTATAGATCGGCGAGGTTGATGCCAGACCAGAACTGGTCTTCAAAGCGCAGCGCTTCTTTTTGCGCTTCTTTCAGCAGCTTGTGCTTGAGAAAAATAACAATCCAGGACAATACCGAGGCCGCCAGTAACGCCAGCATCACCAGCTGGACCAGGATGCTGGCGCGTGCCACCAGCGAAAATAATGACATTTCTGTTTCCATGCTCAGGCGCCCTGTTTTATTTTTTCGAGAATATCAGCAGGCAGTGCGCGCGCGGAAAACTGCGCGGCGTCGAGGCATGCGACTACGACCGTCGCACTGCATAACTGCAGCTGATCTGACTGACGGTGGATGATCTGGGTAAAACCGAGGCTTGCCCGGCGCAAAGAAGAAAGTCGTGTTGTTATCATGAGCTCATCATTGAATACGGCAGGTTTTTCATATTTGACTGATACGCTGTGCACAGCAAATATCAGCCCCCGCTCTTGTTTTAACTGGTCCTGTTCAAAACCGAAGCTGCGCAACATTTCAGTGCGTGCGCGTTCCATAAACTTCAGGTAATTGGCGTAATACACCACGCCGCCCGAATCGGTGTCTTCGTAATAGACACGCACCGGCCATAAAAATTCACCGCCGTTGTTGGCCTGCATAAAATTTATTCGCTGTCGTTACCGAGTTGCAACGCGGCCTGTACGGCTGAGTCCTTGCCCGGCGCCTGCAAACCAAAATGTCGGTAAGCACGCGCAGTGGCGACCCTGCCACGCGGTGTGCGCATAAGATAGCCCTGCTGGATCAGGTAGGGTTCGATCACATCTTCGATGGTATCGCGTTCTTCACCAATCGCGGCGGCGAGATTTTCGACGCCCACCGGGCCACCGTCAAATTTTTCGATAATCGAAAGCAGCAGGCGACGGTCCATGACATCAAACCCCAGCGGATCCACCTTGAGCAGTTCCAGCGCGGCATGACCGACCTCGGCACTGACCACGCCGTCGGCCTTGACCTCGGCGTAATCGCGCACCCGGCGCAACAGGCGATTGGCGATACGCGGCGTACCGCGTGCACGGCGTGCAAGTTCCTCTGCACCCTCGCGCGTCATTTGCACATTGAGAATATCTGCGCTGCGCTCGACGATATGCGTCAGGTCGCTCACGTTATAAAAATCCAGCCGCAACACGATGCCAAAGCGATCGCGCAGCGGCGAGGTCAATGAACCCGCACGCGTGGTCGCGCCCACCAGGGTAAACGGCGGCAATTCAAGCTTGATAGAACGCGCAGCCGGGCCTTCGCCAATCATGATGTCGAGCTGGTGGTCTTCCATCGCCGGGTAAAGAATTTCTTCCACCACCGGGCTCAGGCGGTGTATCTCGTCGATAAAGATCACATCGTGGGCTTCGAGA
>JBATHJ010000230.1:0-1690 GCA_049666625.1 Gammaproteobacteria bacterium
CCACCGGTGGGCATAAAACTGCCATCGGTCACAAACAGGTTTTCAACTTCGTGCGCACGACAGTCACTATCGAGTACCGAGGTGTCTGGATCGTTTCCAAAACGACAGCCGCCTGCCACCAGGTTTGCAGGCGGCGAACCACTGACGCTTGAGTCGACACGCACGGCGCCCATTTGCTTTAGCACTCGCTCGCCTTTGTCCGCCAGGTAACGACCGATTTGCAGATCATGCGGGTGATAACCAATGCGCACTTTGGCAACGGCGCTGCCCCAGCGGTCTTTGACTGTATTATCCAGGCTGACATAACAGTCGTCAGTCGGCAGCCAGTCGTTAAACGCTTCGAACTTCAACGTACGATCGGTGGTAAACCATTCTTCGAGTTTGCGTTTGAAAGGTTTGCCCCAAAGTAATTTATCGTCGCTCCACTTCAGGCCGTTGGCCTTGCCGGTCGGGTTGGGATGTGAAAATAAAAACTCGACAATACCGCCCTTGAGTCGTCCTTTACCGAGTGCTGCATCATTGATGGTGTACCAGTCATCCAGCGCACGGTTAACAAACGGTCCGACCTGCTTAAGCGCGTTGAGTTTTTCATCCGACAGCCCGGCATAATTAAAATCACCACTGCCTGAGCCGCCCGCCGAGAACAGCAGGTTTTTGCCGACCTGGCCGTGATTGTTGGCCAGGCCGTTGGCAAACGCAGGCCCGGTTGAACTCAGCAGCAGGCGTGACGTTTCAATCGCCTGGCAGGCCACTACGTAAATTCGTGCATCGAGATATTTTTTTTCAGTGGCATTTTTATCTGTACGGGTATCGATATATTCCACCCGGCTGATTTTGCCTTTGGCATCACTTAGCAGGCGCGTGACCTTGCTGTGTGGCCGGATTTCACAATGCCCGGTGGCAACAGCACGGTCGAGCAGGGCCGCGCGCGAGCTGCCCTTGGCGCCGGATGAACAACCATAGCTGCCACAATAGCCGGAATATTCACAGCTGCGCCGGTTGCCTTCGGGGGTTGATAAAATTGCGCGCGGTACGCGCAGACTGTGAAACCCAAGTTTTTCACAGGCCTGGTCGATCCAGCCTGAAACCGCATGCTCGGCTGTTGGTGGATACGGGAAATCACCGCTACGCGGTTCGATATTTTTATGCGGCACATATTTGCCAGAGACACCCACCACGCGTTCGACCTTGTCATAGTAAGGCGCCAGCTGCTGGTAGCTGATCGGCCAGTCGACACGGTTCGCACCTGCAATCGGGCCGAACTCGCTGAGCTGATGAAAATCGACCGGTTTGAGCCGGTGAAAATATCCGCTCATGAAATTACTCGAACCACCGACACAGTTTCCGTTCCAGAAATCCCAGCCGGATTCCGAGGTGGGTGTCGCTTCCCAGCGATCGTTATCGGTTACCTCTTCGATCACATGTTGTTCATCGCGCAGATTCGGAGTGTAAACACTGCGCCGGCAACAGGCGAGTTCATCTTTATAAAAATCCTGTTCGTTAAACCACGGGCCTTTCTCCAGCACCACGACTGAATAGCCCGCTTCTGCCAGGGTGAGCGCAACCGGGCCGCCGCCGGCACCGCTACCAATTATGCATACGTCAAAGTCTTTCATGACAACAACCGTGGAAAGGTTTTATCCAGTGGCGGCCGTGGGAAACCCGGCACATGCTGTAACCAGGTCCAGCC
>JBATHJ010000231.1:0-7949 GCA_049666625.1 Gammaproteobacteria bacterium
GTCGGGCAGATTGCATCAACGCACCGTCAAAGCGCGTATTCGTCAGGTCGGCAAAATTCATCTCGGCATGCACCAGGCGTGCGCCTGAAAGATCAGCGTTACTCAGGTCGACAGCCCTCAGGATGGCGCCTGTCAGGTCCACATTTCGCAATATAACCCCGGTTTTGTTACACCCTGCCCAGTTCACCCCCGGCGCCGCAATATCATTGCAGGCAGCCAGCGACAAACGGCCATAAAAGGCTGACAGTAGCACACTTAGAATCAGTAATTTCCTGTTAAATCTCATGATATTAGACTGTTATTTCCCGTTTCTTGACTAAACTTGTGGTTGCCTTTGGTGTCTCATTTGTGGCTCTCATCGGGCAGCCTGACCCTGCGTATTATCAGCTCTGAATGCAGGTCAGAGTCAAAATGTGACAAAACATGCCATGGTATTGATTTTTTCAAGGATTCCACCCGAGGATGATAACAAAATCCGCATTGACTGCGCTCATTTGTGTGCCAGTAATATGCCTCGCCGGTTTGATTACTGGTGCTGACACTATCAGTGCACCCAGTAAAGCCATCCGGGAACCTATCTATCCGATACCGCACAGCCCGGCGCTGGATCAGGACAAACTCGCGCTTGGCAGGCTGCTGTTCAACGATACCCGGCTGACGACAGAAGGCACGCACGCCTGCGCAAGCTGCCACCATCTTGATAGTGGCGGTGATGATGACCAGCGCCTCAGCAATCCCGTGGGTGAACTCGCGCCCAGGGTAAACACGCCCACCATATTCAACACCCAGTTCAATTTCCGGCTCAACTGGGATGGCTCTGCAGAAAACGTGGCCGAGCAACTCGACATGGCCATCCAGCGGATCGGCGGACACGAAGGCAAATCAGGCTGGGATGATCTGCTGGCAAGATTCAACCAGGACACGCAACTGGTCAACCGCTTCAAAGCTGTCTACAGGGAGAAAGCCATTACCCGTGAAAGCTTTACCGATGCACTGGTCATCTACCTGGAATCACTCATAACGCCTGACGCCAGGTTTGACAAGTACCTGCGCGGCGATGAAAACGCAATTAACGATGATGAAAAGCGTGGATATGCCTTGTTCAAAGAATATGGCTGCATCTCCTGTCACCAGGGAATGAATATTGGTGGAAACCTGTACCAGCGCTTCGGGATTTTTTACGACTACTTCCGATCACGTGGCGACATTCAGCAGGCCGACTACGGCCGCATGAATGTGACCGGCGAAAGCACTGATATGCATGTATTCAAAGTCCCTACGCTGCGCAACATTGCGCTGACTGCGCCTTACCTGCACGATGGCCGCAGCAACTCTTTGCGCGATGTCATCACCGTAATGGGCAGAACACAACTGGGCTTTGAAATCGAAGAGCAAGATATCGAGTATATTATTAAATTTCTGAATACCCTGACCGGCGACACCAGCCACATCACCAACATAAACAGTGCGGGACAAGGATGATTACCACACGAAGCATAAAACACTGGCTGGGATTCACCTTATTTATCGTGGTGATCAGTTTTTCATTTTATAAAAGCTCGGTAGAAGAGTTTGAACTTGATAACTATAAGAACAGCGCAGAGAACATGCAGCGCTTACAGATACAGCTGCATCGTGATCTATTGAATTATCGGGGCAGCAGCGTATATGAATACGACACGCTGAATAACACGCACCGGGCACTGCTGTCCGCAGCACAGCTGCTGTACGATTCCAGCAAATCAGACAAACATAAAAAACTGGCTTCCATTCTTGAAAAACTGGAATCATCCCTGGTGATACAGCAGGAAATAATTGAGGATTTCAAGCAGCATCACTCAATTTTACAGAATTCGATGTCGTATTACTCGAGACTGAGTACAAAGTTTTATAACAAGAACAACAAGGAACAGGGCATCAGCGCAGAAACGCTTGGAAATCTCTCCAGCCTGATTATGCAATACACGCGCAAACCGGTACATGAAACAGCACTCAAACTTTTTGCAGCACTTGACAAGATTAATGTAAACCCCAGCAGCGAAGTCAGAACACTCATTAACCATAGCCTGTTAATCGTTGAAAGGCTGCCAGAAATTGACGCCAATATCGCACAATTCTACCAGCTCGATATCGAAGGACAAATACAACGTGTCTTGCGAAACATCAATGACATGCATGAGGTCCATAGCAATAATGCAATTCTATACAATGCACTGATGCTTCTGTTTTCCCTGGGATTGCTTAGTTATGTAATTTACATGTTTATCGCATTACAGAGAAACCGCAACACTCTTAGCAATGCTAACTTGCAACTCAACAAAGAAGTGAATGAGCGCACACGCACAGAAAATACCCTGCTGAAGTTTGTTACTCATTGCACACAAGATTACACTGATGACAACGTGCACTGCATACTCAATGCTCTATGCAGGTCACTAAAAGTCCGCTATGCGCAGATTATTACCCTGAACACCAATTCCAGCACGGGCGCGAGCGCCAGCATTATCGATAATTATCATTACAGCCAGAACATACCCGCAAATGTAGTCGACACCGCCGACGAAGATGCACTGGCGCGTGGACGCCTGGTGTACAATGATGAACTGCAACAATACTTTCCAGCTACACGCAACAGCCTGCTGGCGCACGCCGTCAGTTACATTGGCATTACACTGAAATCAAGCGAAACCACCAAGCGGCTGCTGGTGATTGCAGACGACAAACCAATCGACAACATCAGTCTTTATGAAAATATTCTAAGCCTGGCTGCTGGCCGCATGTCTATCGAACTTCACCGTGAAGATGCAATGCAGGACGCTATTCGCTACCAGCGGGGGCTGGAGCGAATCGACAGCTGGGTGGCCAGGCTAATCACCTGCGGACAGGATAAAACCGCTTTCATAGACACTGCCTCTATGGCTGTACAGGATATTTCAAAAGCATCATTGACAGCTTTATGCGAGGTGACACCCGAACGTGATAGCTACATATATGCAGCCGTCAGTGGTGACAAAGGCGATATTTTGCTAGGCGAAAGGCACATGCTGGATGATGGTGGCTTATGCGCATGGACTATCAACAAAAATGAAATGGTCTGCGTAAACGATCTCCACAATGATATTCGTTCAATACGAAAGCTCATCTGCGAGCTGAATGTTGAACATGCCATGCTCGCACCTATTATGCTCGGCGATGAAGTCTATGGCTGCCTTGTAGCATTCAGAAATGACCAGAATTTTGACGACATCGACCAGCAACTGCTCTCGCAATTTTGCCAGAGCATGAAAATGGCACTTACCAACAAGGCGCTGCTTGGCGATATTCAATCTGAAAAGGAGCGCGCCGAAATCACCCTGCATTCGATTGCCGACGCAGTCATCACTACAAACGCACTGGGCAATATTGAATACATGAACCATGCTGCAGAATATCTCTGCGGATGGGACGTTGACAGCGTCACCGGAAAACCCGTTCAGAATGTATTTCGTATCGTCGACAATGAAACACAAGAACCACAACACAACCTGGCCGACTCGTGCCTGCAGGATGGCATTGCCATAAGCAAGAGCATGACAACACTTATTACCAGGGATGATTCAGAACGTGAAATCGAGTGCTCGATGTCACCAATAAAAACATCAACAAATGTCACTGACGGAATCGTGATTGTATTTCATGATGAAACCGAACGCCGTCGCATGGAGAACATGATAAGGCACCAGGCCTCTCACGACGCATTGACCGGGCTCGTCAACCGCAATGAATTTTCGCGTCTATTGAATGAGCATATTTTTGACGCGCGTGACACCGGACACCTGCACGTCCTGTGCTACCTTGATCTCGACAGGTTTAAACTGGTCAACGATACCGCGGGCCATACTGCCGGTGATGAAATCCTGGTACAGGCCACCCGAATAATCCAGAGCTGCATACGTGGCGGCGACATACTGGGCCGACTTGGCGGTGATGAATTCGGCATTATTCTGCAGAACTGCTCCATTGATAGCGCACAGCACATCACGCAAAAGATAGTCGATAAAATTTACGATTATAAACTGGAGTGGGAAGATGAAATATTAACCATCGGGGTCAGCATCGGCCTTACCACAATCGATAACGAAACCATGAATGCCGTAGAAGCGACAAAACAGGCTGATATAGCCTGCTATACCGCGAAGGACCATGGTCGCTCGCGCATCTATGTATACCAACGTAAAGATACAGAACTGCTGCGCAAAGAAGAAGAAACACGCTGGGCATCAAAGATTTCAGAAGCCTTTGCCAAGGATAGATTCAAACTCTATGCACAGCCTATCTGCCCGTTGAACAATAACAATGGCGATATCATGCATCTCGAAGTACTGGTTCGCATGCTTGATAACGAGGGCAATCTAATTGCACCTGGCGCATTCATCCCTGCTGCCGAACGCTATAACCTGATGGCATCAGTCGACCGGCATATTATTCGAAAAACATTCGACCATATAGTCAGTCGCCCAGCGGATGAAAACATATGCTACTCAATTAATCTTTCTGGCAATTCGCTCAGCGATGACAACCTGAGCGAATTTATCAGTGGATTAATAACACAATATAATATTGACCCTGCCCGCCTCTGCTTTGAAGTCACCGAAACTGCGGCTATAACCAACCTTGTCAATGCACGCCACCTGATTTCAGAAATACGCAAAATAGGTTGCTGCATTGCACTTGATGACTTTGGCAGCGGCCTGTCATCATTTGAATATCTAAAGAATCTGCCGGTAGATTATTTAAAAATAGATGGCAGTTTTGTACGCGACATGGCAACCAACAAGATAGACCAGGCCATGGTCGCGGCCATCAACCAGGTCGGCCATGTTATGAATATCAAAACCATAGCCGAGTTTGTCGAAAACGAACAAATAATTACCAGCCTGCAACGGCTTGATGTCGATTTCGCGCAAGGTTATGGCATTTCACGCCCGGTGCCGATTGAGGATATAAGCTTCAAACAGCTGTCCGGGCATTATGAATTAATCAGTCGCCGCGCTTCAGGCGCCGGATAATAAAACGCGCTGGATTCAGCAAGTCTACGATATTTCGCGCCAGTGGCAATGGCGTGCCCTCAATCTGCGCAGCTATAACTTCAGCTGAAATAAAACAACTTGTCATGCCACGCGATCCATGCGCCGCTGTCACGTACAAGCCGGGAAGATAGTTTGCGGTTGGGTAATGATGCCCTGCTCTACCATGACATAAATCATGATACTCATGCTCAAACCATGCGAGGTCCGCTATCGGGCCAACCAGCGGCATACGATCTTCACTCACAGCACGAAACCCGGTGCGCCCCTGTAATTGCACAGGCACTTCAAACATTCCCGGAAATAGTTTCTCTGCAAATTCTATATTGTCATGCTGATCACTGTCGCGTAATGCTTCACAGCTATCATCAGGGTGATAACTTGCGCCACAGAAATATCTGCGTTCATTGGCAACTGACGGTGCGAGATAATGCTCGAAGCTACATGCAGGTGCACACGCGGTAACGCCCTGCTTCAATGACAGCTCGGTCAACTGGCCACGAACAGAGCTGACGGGCATCCACTGCGTCTGCTGAAATTTAGCGGCATTGGTGCCGTTTGCCAGTATCAATACCTCTGACTCCGCTATTAGCTGCCGCGATAAAGACAGGCATTGCCAGACATTTCCCTGCTTGCGAACGTCTTGCACCAGGCTGACAACCTCGGCCTGGTGATACTGCAGCGCATCGCCGCATGTGTCGCGAATGTCCCGGCACAATAGTTCAGGTGAAGCCCAGCCAGCACTCGGCATGAATAGCAGCCCTGAATCGGCCGGTAAATTAATCCCGCTGTTATTGTTAACAGCGGGTTGAATGAAATCCGCATGAAAATCATTCCTCTCCAGCATACGATCAGCGCGCGACAAACGCATGCCAAGATACACGCCCTGCTTACACCAGGCTACAGGTCTATCATGTAACGATGAATACTGCGCCTGTAAATTATCCAGCTCTGTGATCGCGTGCAGAAATGCTGCGCGATAAAACTGCGTATCGATCGCGTCATCCACTGACAGCCGCGGCAGTACCAGGCCGACAGGATTACCCGATGCTTCTCCTGCTACTTCGGCATGGTGATCTATCAGGCTGATACGCCAGCCTCGCCTGATTAATGACCACGCTGCAGACAGCCCCGCCAGCCCGGCGCCGATGATGACGGCATGTTTGCTGTGCTGGACTGGCTGCGGCAACTGCGTCCATGGCGAAGCATTGACAAGCGCGCGCCCTGCTGCCGGGAATTGCGCCATGATCATCTCGCGCTTGTTGCCATGCCCCTTGCGTTTCTCAACGCTGAAGCCTGCTTCAACCAGACCACGCCGCACAAACCCCGCAGCGCTGTAAGTCGCCAGGGTCGCATTTGGCGCTGAATTCTGCGCCAGCAAGCCAAACACCCTGTGATTGAATATTTCAGGATTTTTTGCCGGTGAAAATCCATCGAGATACCACGCATCCACTGCCAGTGATTCAGACTGCAATGCATCACATATATCCATGAAGCACAGGTGCAGGCGCACGCGATCATTTAACACGTAATACATGTGCCTACCCGCGACTGGCAGCGGATAACGATTTATAAATTCCGAAAAATACGCCGCAAGCTCGGGCCATCGAGCTGCAACACGTCGAATATCATCCGGCGACAGCGGCGCGAACTCGATTCCAAAGTAATCCAGTTGCGCTGTCGCCGGCGCAATCTTATCCCACAATTGTAGTGTCAGCGCAAAGTTAAGCCCGGTGCCAAAACCGGTTTCTGCGATGACGAAATGATTAGCACATGCAAAGCGCTGATGCAGTCCATTTTGCTGTAAAAAGACATAATCCGATTCTGCCAGGCCATTATTGATCGAATAATACACATCGTCGAATTTCTCGCTGTACGGCTGACCATTGCGCCATTCAATCGATGCAAAATCCATGTTAGCTCAACCCATTGTGCAAGGCGAATGCGGTACAATGTCGTGCTTTAACATCACGACTTAAAATTCCTATGGCTCTGGACACGAACAACATCTCGCTTGATAAAAAAACCATCCTGGTAACAGGTGCCGGTGATGGTATCGGAAAAGCCGTGGCAATTGAATGCGCAAAACACGGCGCGACCATAATCCTGCTGGGTAAAACTGTCAAAAAACTGGAAAACACCTACGATGAAATCATCGCCGCAGGTGGCCCACAGCCAGCAATATACCCGGTCGACCTCAGTGGTGCACAGCCATCGGACTACCAGCACATGCAGACAACCCTGGAAAAAGAGTTCAAACACCTTGATGGCCTGCTGCACAACGCCGGCTGGCTCGGCGCATCCACGCCGATTGAACAATACGATAATGAGCTCTGGTACCGCGTGATGCAGGTTAACCTAAACGCCGTGTTCCACCTGTCACAGGCCTGCATTCCCCTGCTCGCCAAAGCCGCGCACGCAACAATGGTATTCAACGTGGACCACAAGAGCAGCGCCTACTGGGGCGCCTACGGCGTCGCCAAGGCCGGCCAGGTCAGCCTGATGCAAATCCTCGCAGATGAACTTGAATCCAGAAACATCAGCGTCAACGCGCTCGACCCCGGCGCCGTCCGCACCGGCTTTCGCACCCGCGCATTCCCCGGCGAAAATCCTGAACACCTGAAAAGCCCGGCAGATGTCGCACCCGCATTCGCTTACCTGCTCAGCGATACCATAGAAGGCACGCGCGGCAAGGTGTTCAGTATGAGTGATTTTAATCCTGATCTGGATTTGTAGATCTTGAAGCGAAACCACAGAGGCACAGAGAAAACAACTTATTATTGTAAAAACATATTCACTGCAAAGACGCAAAGTAAGAAATGAATTTCTGTTTGAACATTTGGAGTGCAATGCCCGCCCTACCATAAAGATTCTCTTTGCGAC
>JBATHJ010000232.1:0-5731 GCA_049666625.1 Gammaproteobacteria bacterium
GCCTTGTCTTTGGCCGAGACGTTGAGGATACCGTTGGCATCGATGTCAAATGACACTTCAATCTGCGGGATGCCGCGCGGTGCCGTCGGAAGATCGCTCAGGTCGAAACGACCGAGTGATTTATTGCCCGAGGCCATTTCGCGTTCACCCTGCAATACGTGCACGGTGACCGCGGTCTGGTTATCGTCAGCGGTCGAGAATACCTGCTGTGCCTTGGTCGGAATCGTGGTGTTCTTTTCGACCAGCTTGGTCATCACGCCGCCCATGGTTTCAATACCAAGTGACAACGGGGTAACGTCGAGCAGCAGGATGTCAGTAACATCACCACCGAGCACGCCGCCCTGGATCGCAGCACCGACAGCCACGGCTTCGTCAGGATTCACGTCTTTGCGTGGTTCCTTGCCAAAGAAATCTTTGACTACCTGCTGCACTTTGGGCATACGTGTCTGGCCACCCACCAGGATGACATCATTGATGTCACTGGCTGTCATGCCGGCGTCTTTCAGCGCAGTCTTGCACGGACCGATGGTTTTGCTGATCAGGTCGTCGACCAGGCTTTCCAGCTTGGCGCGGGTCAGCTTGATGTTCATGTGCTTGGGACCCGATGCATCGGCAGTAATGTACGGCAGGTTGACATCTGTCTGCTGGGTCGAAGACAGTTCGATCTTGGCTTTTTCTGCAGCTTCTTTCAGGCGCTGCAGTGCCAGCGGATCGTTGTGCAGGTTAATGCCGCTGTCTTTCTGGAATTCGTCCGCCAGGTAATCGATCAGGCGCATGTCGAAATCTTCACCGCCGAGGAAGGTATCACCGTTGGTGGCAAGCACTTCGAACTGGTGCTCGCCGTCGATTTCAGCAATTTCGATAATCGATACGTCAAAGGTGCCGCCACCGAGGTCATACACCACGATCTTGGAATCGCCACGGTCCTTGTCCATGCCATAGGCCAGTGCGGCCGCGGTAGGCTCGTTGATAATACGTTTAACCGTGAGACCGGCAATACGACCAGCGTCCTTGGTGGCCTGGCGTTGTGAATCATTGAAATACGCCGGTACGGTAATCACCGCTTCGGTGACTTCGTGGCCGAGAAAATCTTCCGCAGTTTTCTTCATCTTCTGCAACACGCGCGCGGAAATTTCCGGCGGTGACATTTTTTTGCCTTTTACTTCTACCCAGGCGTCGCCATTGTCGGCCTTGATAATCTTGTAGGGCACCAGCTTGATGTCTCGCTGCACCACTTCTTCGTCGAAGCGGCGACCGATCAGGCGCTTGATGGCATACAGGGTATTGTTGGGGTTGGTGACGGCCTGGCGTTTTGCCGGCTGGCCGACGATGACTTCGTCGCCTTCGGCGTACGCAATAATCGACGGCGTGGTGCGATCACCTTCGCTGTTTTCGATGACTTTGGGCTTGTCACCGTCCATCACTGCTACGCAGGAGTTGGTGGTGCCGAGGTCGATACCGATAATTTTTGACATGTGTTTTCTCCAGTAAATTCTTTGCTAAATCTGAATGCCTGTTAAGTGGGGATCCTGCCCTGCATTTCAATGGGTTTAGTGTTGTTTTTTATGGTTAATTCTTCTGTTCGATGCCGGCGTCATTCGGCTGCTTTCGACACCATCACCATCGCCGGCCTGACGAGGCGGTCATTCAGGGTGTAGCCCTTCTGCATCACCGCGATCACGGTGTTGGGCTCGACCTCGGCGCTGGGCTGCATCGACATCGCCTGGTGCAGCTCGGGGTTGAATTTTTCATGCAGCGGGTCGATCTCGACCACGTTGAATTTTTCAAAGGCGTTTTGCAGCATGTTCAGCGTCAGTACCATGCCTTCGTGCAACACCTCGGCACTGGCACCTTCGACGGCCAGCCCCAGCTCCATGCTGTCCTTTATCGGCAGCAGTTCGAACATGAATTTTTCCAGCGCAAATTTGTGCGCGCTTTCCAGGTCTTTCTGGGTGCGGCGACGCAGGTTGTCCATTTCGGCGCGGGTGCGCAGCAGCAGGTCCCAGTTCTCTTCGGCTTTTTTCTGCGCCTGTTCCAGCTGCGCGATCAGCGCGGCTTCATCGGCGATCAGTGAGGCTTCTTCGCGCAGCATCTCAGCCTCGGTATTGTCGAGCGCCTCCGCCCCGGCTTCCTGTTTCACTTCTTCTGCTGACATAATTACTCCGGATATCTAAATTCTTGTAATGTCTCTATATAAGGCCGATTGTGCCGTGTTCAAGCCTTATTGCTGCAGCGCGTCGCTGAGCAGTCGCGCGGTGATATCCACCACCGGCACCACCTTGTCGTACTTGATGCGCGTCGGGCCGATAACACCGAGTACGCCGAGTATCTGGCCATCGACGCTATACGGCGCGGTGATTACGCTGCAGTCACCGAGGCCTTCGAAGCCGACTTCGTGGCCGATAAATATTTTAACGCCCTCGGACTGTATACAGCGGTCGAGCAGGCCGAGCATTTCGCGCTTGTGATCGAACAGCCCGAGCAGCTGCTGGAGTTGCTGGGTATCGGTGTTTTCACTATAACGCACCAGGTTGGATTCACCCTTGACCACGTAGCTTTCTTTAGCCTGTTTTTCATCGCTGGTAAGTGCCTTGGACGCCACTTCCACCGCGCTTTGCATCATGCTGTCCATACGTTCGCGCGCGCTTTCCATTTCGGCCAGCAGGCTTTTTCGAATTTCGAAAATATCCTTGCCGGCAAAATTGCGATTGATGAAATTCGCCGCGGTATGCAATTCATCGGCGCTGTATTCACGTTCCAGGTGGATCACCCGGTTCTGTACTTCTTTTTCGTTAATCACCAGGATGGCGAGTACGCGCCGGTCCGGTAGAGGTAAAAATTCTATATGCCGCAGGGCCGACTGGTTCGGCCGCGGTATGGAAATAATGCCGGCCATGTGCGTCAGCTCTGACACCATCTGGCTGGCGCTGCTGAGCAGGCTCTCGGTGTCCTTATCCGGGTTCAGCTGTTTTTTCAGCTGGTTGATCATTTGCCGCTGCAGCGGCATCACTTCCAGCAGGCTGTCGACAAACAGGCGAAACCCCTGCTCGGTCGGAATACGTCCCGCCGAGGTATGCGGCGCTTTCACCAGACCGCGTTTTTCCAGCCCGGACATGACATTGCGTATCGTTGCAGAGCTAATATCGAGCCCGGCATCGTGCGCCAGCTTTTTCGACCCCACCGGCTGGCCGTCGCTGATGTAACTCAACACCAGCTGTTTCAGCAGCCTTGAGGCGCGGTCATTCAGCACCTGGGGTTTATTAGCAGCGCTCATAATAGACAGTTATCATCAGCAGTCATAAACACAGTTATTCCAGCTTTCGCCGTGAGTGCAGCCTGGAGCGTTACCATAGCTGGCTAGCACTCTGGTAATACGAGTGCCAAATCAGGAAGTATGAAAGCAAACCCGCGGAGGGTCAAGGCTGGACGGGTGTCAGTTTGCGCGACGCTGGCTAAATTCAGCCGGTGGACTGTAATTTAAGAATACCGTCTTCCAGCTCGACAATTTTGTCCATGCGTTCGGCAATGTGAATATCGTGGGTCACGATTACCAGCGCAGTGTCAAAATTGCGATTCAGCTGGCTAATAATTTCGATCACCTGCTCGGCATTGCGGCGATCAAGATTGCCGGTGGGTTCATCCGCAAACACGCAGTCAGGCTGGTGAATAAGCGCACGTGCAATCGCTGCGCGCTGGCGTTCACCGCCGGAGAGTTCGCCGGGCTTGTGTTGCAGGCGTTGTCCAAGCCCGAGTTCAGTGAGGATATGACGTGCCTGTTGACTCGCGATGTCGGGTTTGGCACCGCCAATTAACAGCGGCATGGCGACATTTTCCAGCGCGCTGAATTCCGGCAACAGGTGGTGAAACTGGTAAACAAAACCGAGGTGCGCATTGCGTATTTTGCAGCGGGATTTTTCATCCATGCGGTTGATGTCCTGTCCCTGGAACAACACCTCGCCGCTGCTGGGTTTATCCAGCCCGCCGAGCAGGTTGAGCAAGGTGGTTTTTCCCGAACCGGACGCGCCGATTATCGCCATGCTTTCGCCGGTTTTAAGCTGCAGGTTGATATCGCGCAACACGTGCAGGGCTTCGCCGCTGCCTTCGCGGTAGGCCTTGCCGAGGCCACGCGCCTGCAGGCTGTATTCGCCCACGGTCACATTATTCATAACGCAAGGCCTCGGCGGGCAAGGTGCGCGATGCGCGCCAGGCCGGATAAATCGTTGCCAGGATGGTGATCACAAAGGCCGAGATGGCGTAGGTCATGACATCTTCGACCCGCACTTCGGCGGTAATGTCACTAACGTAATACACATCGGCAGGCAGGAAATCGGTATTGAAGATCTGCTCCAGCCAGGACACGATTTCAAACACGTTCAGCGCCACCGGTACCCCCAGCGATATGCCGATAAGGGTGCCAAACAGGCCGATGATGGCGCCCTGCACCATAAAAATCGCCATGATGCTGCCGGGGCGTATGCCCATGGTGCGCAGGATTGCGATGTCAGCTTCCTTGTCGGTCACGGTCATCATCAGTGTCGACACGATATTGAGTGCCGCCACCGCGATCACCATCAGCAGGATAATAAACATCACGGTTTTTTCGGTCTTCAGTGCGCGGAAAAAATTCTTGTGTTGCTGGGTCCAGTCGCGCACCCAGAATTCTTCGCCCATGGCTTTATCCAGCTCACGCGTGATGCGCGGTGCTTCGAACAAATCCTGCAGGCGCAAACGCAGGCCGCTGACCTTGTCATTGAGCGAGAAGAGTTTCGCCGCATCATCGATATGCATGTAGGCCATGGAGGCGTCGAACTGGTTCATGCCGACTTCAAACACCCCGACCACGCGGAAGCGGCGCAATCTTGGCATCACGCCGACAGCGGTGACACTTGCCTCGGGGGTAATCACGGTAATGCGATCGCCTTCGTATACGCCCAGGGTGTGGGCAAGTTCGCGGCCCAGCACGATATCGTATTCACCCGGCACCAGATCGCCAAGCGCACCGGAGACCATTTTCTGGCCGACATCCGACACCGTGTTTTCCCTGTCCGGCAAAATTCCGTTGATCAATGCGCCACTCACGCGGCTGCCGTTGGACAGCATGACCTCCTTGCGTATATAAGGTGCTGCGGCGAGCACGCCGGGTTGTTGCAGCGCGCTCTCTGCCGCCTGCGGCCATTGACTGAGGGTGCCATCAAACCCGGTCAGGGTGGCGTGCGAGGTCATGCTCAGGGTGCGATCGCGCAGCTCGTTGCCAAAACCGTTCATCACTGACAACACCACGATGAGTGCAAACACACCGAGGGCAACACCGGCAATCGAAATGAAAGCGATGAACGACACGAAATGGTTTTTGCGTTTGGCGCGGGTATAACGCAGGCCGATGAAAAGTTCTTTGGGCTGGAACATAGTTCTTATTCTTGAATTTGGCGCAAGTATATCGCATTCGGGCACAGCACGGATGCGTAAAACAGCTACTGTGACAACAGAAAAAGCATAAAATGCGCAGCATGAACACACGCACCCCCACACAGGCAAAATCCAGCCAGGCCACGCCCGGACTCGAAGGCACACGCACGTTGCCATCCACCCCACGACGCCTGCCCGCCGAATGGGAACCCCAGGATGCGCTAATGCTGGCCTGGCCGCATCGTGCCAATGGCTGGAAAGGCGATATGGCGGCGGTCGATACGGTCTTCGTAGAACTGATTCATGCTGCCGCGCAATACCAGCG
>JBATHJ010000233.1:0-1538 GCA_049666625.1 Gammaproteobacteria bacterium
GCCCGCTGCTTTTCAAGTTCTTTTTCGACCAGGTCACGATTGAATTTTGCGTCATCGAGATCGGGCGCGAGTTTCAGCGCTTCATCGTAGGCGGCAAGTGCTTCTTCGTAGCGTTTTAATTGCGCGAGGGCATTGCCACGGTTGTAATACGTGTCAGCGCTTTGCGCTTCGGGCAGGGTGTTTAAGGCCTGTTCGTATTGTCCCGCACGGTATTGCGCCGCGGCTTTCCAGTGTGGTTGCTGGAACATGTCTGCGGCACTGGCCGCATCACCCTGTTCGAGACTGCGTGCGGCTTTCTGGTCGGGCGTCAGCCACAGGTACTGCGGATCAAGTTTTAATGCATCGAGCATGTTGTCGGCTGCATAGGCAGGTTGCGGTATCTGGATAGACATAAATAATAAAACCACTGATGCCAGCCAGCCGCGGCGCGCGCCGAGTGCTGCAAGCGGGATCACCAGCAATAATAACCACGGGCCTTCTTCGCGCCAGCTGTCAGCAGTGAGTTCGGTGGCGGCGCTGTGCTGACGCGCGCGTACATTATTGAACAGCTTGCCGAGGCGTTTGATGTCAGTGTCATCGGCCTGCATGTTGAGATAAAGCCCGCCGCCGAGTTTTGCCGCGGACTGCAACAGCCCAGGTTCAAGTTTTGGAATCACGATAGCGCCGTTGCGGTCCTGTAGAAAGCCGGTTTCGAGCGGAATCGGCCCGCCTTCGGGCGTGCCGAAACCGAGCATCGAGAGGCGAATGTTTTGCGCCGGCAGGGGTTCGATAGCATCGAGGTCACTGGCGCGAATGCCGTCGGTCATCAGCAGAATGTCACCGTTGCTGGCGCCTGACTGCTGTAATAACTCGCGCGCCTTTTTTATGGCTTTAGTGGCGCGGCTGCCCTGCGCCGGCATCAACGAGGTTTCAAGCGCGGGCACAAGGTTGGCAATGGTGGCGGTGTCATCAGTCAATGGCGTTACCGTAAAAGCATCGGCGGCGTACACAATCAGTGCAGTTTGTCCGCCCTTGCGCATTGCGAGTATGTCGAGCAGTTTGAGTTTTGCGCGTTCAAGCCGCGAGGGCTTGATGTCGGCCGCATCCATCGACTGCGAAACATCGAGCGCGATCACCAGTGATGACATTTCACGAAACACCGGTTGTGGCAGTTTGTGTAACACCGGGCCGGCCATGGCAATGATGCCCAGGCTGGATGCCAGCGCGATAATAAATAACGGCCAGCGACTGTGTTTGTGCGTGGTATCGCTGAGCAGGTGCGGCAGTAAGTTCGCATCGCATACTGCCTGCCAGCTGACACTGGTGGTTTTGCGCCGTACTGCAAACACGATGTAGAGTACTAACGGGATGAAGGCAAAAAACCATTCCGGCCGTAGAAATTGCAGCTTGTCGATGCTGTCCATGATATCGATCATGCCCAGCCCACCTGCCTGAAAAGTCCGAGCAATGTAGCGAGTGCGAGCGCGACCGCCAGTGGCAGGTAGAACAGCGACCAGGTCGGCCGGTAACTGCGGCTGTCGCGTTCGACCGGTTCGAGT
>JBATHJ010000234.1:0-1771 GCA_049666625.1 Gammaproteobacteria bacterium
TGGGCGGTTTTTGTGGTCGAAGGCAAACGCGCGCTGCAACGCGTGGTTAAAGTCGGGCAACGAAATGGTTTGATTGCACAAATACTGGAAGGTGTTAAGCAGGGCGAACTAGTTATTAACCACCCGAGTGACGAGGTCGAGGACAATGTACGTATTGAATCGCGCAATTAAATTAGCACTGTTACTATTTATTTTGTTACCTGCCGGACATGTCATTGCAGATGAATCCGGTGAGCCAGCCCTGAAAATTGCACAATGGCGGTTTTATATCGGTGATTTCAATGCGGGTTCTGTCGAAAACCAGCTGGAAAACCCCAGTGCAGATTTTACATTTGGCACCAATCTGCTGTTTGCGCATTCGGAAAATTTCGTCTGGGGTGTTGATTTTTCATATATAGCCAGAAAATATGACACGCCAGCCAATGTTAGTGGGGGTTTATTCACGATCGTAGATGATGACATGCATCTTGATACGCTGGGCATCGCTATCAACGGTATCTTCAAATACGCGACCGGCCCTGCAGAATGGTACGCAGGCGCAGGTGCCGGGTTGCATTTTTCAATACTCACAATTACCGGTTCGACCCTGGGTCTGCCCGGTACATTTGAAGAGCGCGATACTGATATCGGAGTTTTTTACCAGTTCGGCGTGATGTTTATCATCGCCGGTGACAACTCACTGGGCATTGAATACCGAAACTTATCGCTCGATGCCAGCCTGCCACCAATTACAGATGGTAATGTGGATATTGGTGGAGAGTTTGTATTAATAAATTATGCAGCGTCATTCTGATTTGTCAGATGAATAAAAGCGTGAAAAATTCGCCACAGAGGTCACAGAGCACACAGAGGTAAAAGCAGGAAAAAAATTATATCCGCGAAAAACGCAAAGGACGCAAGTAATACGTTATGTAGAAAGCTGCCTGGTATTTATGTAGTACCGTACTCATTCGTGGTTTCGCTTTTAGCAATACTTAATATTTTCTTCGCGTCCTTCGCGTTTTTCGCGGACTAACTTATTAAGTTTTTACCTCTGTGTACTCTGTGAACTCTGTGGCAAAAGCTTTTAATGACTAGTCCCTTCAGAACGATTGATCTTGTTGTACACGTTATACTTGCCGACGGGTTTGCGCATGGGCAGGCGTTTGACTATTTCGAGGCTCTCGCTGTCGTAAACGATGACTTCGCCGTCGTCTTCCCAGATGCTTAGCAGGGCGCGGCTGCCGTCGCGGTTGAACTCGATGTGGCCCGAGGTTTTGCCGGGCACGGGTTTCAGGGTTTTTACAATCTCCAGCGTGTTCTTGTCGATGATATGCATCTCGTCCTTGTGCGGGCCGACGAATACATCTACCCAGGCGTAAGGCGAATTCTCATGGCTGCGCATGAAAAAGCCGGGGCCATCGGTCTGGATTTTTTTAATGGTTTTCCAGTTGCGGGTATCAATAATGCTGACCACGCCGTCTTTCAGGTTGGGCGAGGCCAGTATCGTGGTGTCTTTATATTTCCAGCTGATGCCGGAACCGAGGTGCGGCATGCCGGGCAGATCGATGTCGGCGATTTTTCGGCCGACGATAAGGTTGACCACCTGGCCCCCTTTACCACTCGCGCCGCCGCCACGTGATGCGCCGATCAGGTTTTCATACGACTGGTCAAAGAAAAAATCATCGAGATAATCATCCAGTTCAATCCGTCGCACCGGGAACAGTCCCTCCTCGGCGAGACCTTCACCCATCTTGTAATCGTGCACGTAACCACGGAATACCTGTGGCGG
>JBATHJ010000235.1:0-2766 GCA_049666625.1 Gammaproteobacteria bacterium
ATTCCACCGTGGTCGAAAACGCACCGACCTCGGGCAAGTTCTACGTCAAGTTACGCCAGCACGACAGCTTTGGCCTGTGGGGTAATTTCAAGATTGCCTACACCGATACCGATCTCGCGCATATCGATCGCGGGCTCTACGGTGCCAACGGCCATTATGAAAGCATGGGCGCTACCGAGTTCGGCGAAAAATCAATCATGGTCGATGGCTTCGCCGCCGAGCCGGGCACCATTGCCGGTCGCGACGAATTCCGCGGCACCGGTGGTTCGCTCTACTTCCTGCGCCACCAGGACCTGTTGATCGGGTCTGAGCGTTTGCGTGTCGAAGTGCGCGACAAGGATTCGGGCATTGTCATCGGTGTGAAAAACCTGACCCCCGCAATTGATTACGACATTGATTATATCCAGGGCCGGGTGATTCTGAGTGAGCCCCTGTCTTCCACGGCCAATGATGACCTGCTGGTGGATAATGGTTCACTCAGCGGCAACCCGGCGTTCCTGGTTGCGCGTTATGAATACACCCCGGGCTTCGCCGATATCAATGATGTGGCTATCGGTGGTCGTGCCCATGTCTGGTTTAACGATAATGTAAAACTGGGCATTACCGCCAGCAAGCAGGACGAAGCCAATAATGAAAACACCTTGAACGGCATCGACCTGACCCTGCGTAAAAACGCCGGCACCTGGCTGAAAGCTGAAATCGCCAGCAGCAAGGGCGACGGCACTGGCGCACTGAATTCGAACGACGGTGGTTTCAGTTTTAACCAGCTCGATCAAAACCTGGATCCGAACGCCAAGGCCGATGCCTACCGTATCGAGGCCAGCACCCGGCTCGAAGACCTGGTGGATAATTCACGCGGCACCGCCAGCGTGTATACGCAGAATCGTGAAGCCGGCTTCTCCGCGCCCGGACAGCTCACCGCCAATGAAACCGAACAGTTCGGCGGTAAATTGAACATGGCGCTGAGCGAAGACATGAACCTGAACGTCAAGGCCGACAGCCGCGACCAGGAAAATTCACTCAACACCTCGGCAGTGGATGCTGATCTCGAATACCTGCTGGATGAAAACTGGCGCCTGAGTACAGGTGGCCGACTCGATACCCGCGAAGATAATTCAGCAGTGATTGCAACCACGCAAAAAACCGGTAACCGATTCGATGTGGCGTTTGAAGCTGCGTTTGATTCCAAAGAAGACTGGACTGCCTACGGTTTCACCCAGGTGACTGCCAATACCACCGGCAACCGTGAAGGCAATAATCGCGTCGGCGGTGGTGGTAGTATCAGGGCCACGGAAAATCTCAAGCTGGATGGTGAGCTGTCATTCGGCCAGACCGGCACCGGTGCAAAACTGGGGACCGATTACCTGCTATCAGACCGCAGCAGTGTTTATCTTAATTACGCACTGGAAAACGAGCGCACTGATAACGGCGTGAGTTCGCGTCGCGGTAATATGAACACCGGTGTGCGCTCGCGTTACAGTGATAGCGTTAGCGTGTACGCAGAAGAACGCTATGCGCACGGCGATGTACCCACCGGCCTGACCCACGCACTGGGTGTCGACCTGGCACCGAATGATCGCTGGACCTACGGCGCATCACTCGAAGCCGGCTCGCTGACAGATGACAATACCGGTGCGGATACCGAGCGCCGTGCACTGGGTTTGAAAACTTCGTACAGCTATGAAGCTGTACAGTATTCGGGTGCACTTGAATACCGCACCGATGATACCGACAACACCATCGGCGGCACCAACAATCGCAAAACCTGGCTGGTGAAAAACAGCGTCAAGTACCAGCTCGATCCGGCCTGGCGTTTCATCGGCAAGCTGAATCATTCCGACAGCAAGAGCTCGCAGGGTGAATTCTTCGACGGTAAATTCACCGAGGCGGTGCTGGGCTATGGTTATCGCCCGATCCTGAATGATCGCTGGAATTCATTATTCAAGTACACCTATTTTTTCAACGTGCCCACCGCGGAACAGGTCACCACGCAGAACACTTCGGTCGAGTTCCTGCAAAAGAGCCATATCCTGTCGCTGGATACGATTTATGATTTAACAACCCGCTGGAGTCTTGGCGGTAAATACGCCTACCGCCTCGGCCAGGTCAGCCAGGACCGCGTCAACCCGGAATTTTTCGACAGCCGCGCCAGCCTGTATATCCTGCGCGCAGACTGGCACTTCACCTACAAGTGGGATCTGTTGATGGAAGCCCGCCTGCTGGATCTGCCGGATGCACAGGACCAGCGCAGCGGTACCCTGTTCGGCCTCTACCGCCATGTCGGCAAGAACCTGAAATTCGGCGTGGGTTACAACTTTACCGATTTCTCGGATGACCTGACGGATCTTGATTATGATTCGCAGGGCTTCTTTATCAACCTGATTGGTAAGATTTAGAAACAAGATCTAGAAACAAGATTTGCCACAGAGGTCACAGAGAACACAGAGGTTTGAAACCTTAGATCCAGCGCGCCAGGCCGCTATAGTCTCGTTACCCCGACACCAATATACATAACCCGCTCGAAATCCGTCATCCTGGCTTCAACCCCGTCACTACGGTTTGAATCCCGACATCCCGGCTTCAACACCGTCATCCCGGCTACAAACCCGTCATCCCGGCTTCAACACCGTCATCCCGGCTACAAACCCGTCATCCCGGCATGTTCCTGGCCGGGATCCAGCGTCCTGTATCCTCGCATGAAAATTGCCAGTCTTGATCAGGGTCAACGTGCCGTACCGGGCTTGAGATTATCCTCGTTATCATCTG
>JBATHJ010000236.1:0-11721 GCA_049666625.1 Gammaproteobacteria bacterium
CCCTGCAACTGGTCGCGCGACAGTTTTTCAATCGCGCCGCGGGTAATGCCGATGACAGCGTCACCGGTTTTATAACCGGCAGCGAACGCATTAATGCCATCTTCATCGAGCAGGTACACCGCTGGCACCGGGGTGCCGGATGCAATCGCCATTTCTTCGACCACGTTGAGTATTTTCTGCCGGTTGAGATCACCGCTGCCATCGACGATGAGTTCGGCGTCCAGCATTTCAGCGACGCGGCTGCCGCCAGCGGAGAGCGCGGAAATTTTATACAGGCTGCCAAGCAGTACAATGGCACTGACGCCCGCGCCGATTATCAGGAACATGCGCCAGTCTGGCATCTGCAGCATGTCCTGCCAGCGCCCCTGCGCCATGTTGACGCTGCTGTCGACATAACCGAATACCAGCATCACCAGTAGATTGGTGAGTGCTATCAGCGTGAGTACGGCAAGCGCAAACAGCAACACCAGCAGGCCGGTTTTTTTGCGAGCAGAATCCTGTGCTTCAAAAAAATTCATGCAACGATCCGGAAAATATTATGTTGCCAGGACATCATCGCGAACATATTCATCGATAAAAAATAATGTCCACCGAATTTATGTACATGTATGTAGTGCGTGAATATCAGAAAGAGACTTTTGGTGCTGCCTGAAAGTCTGCACTGTCGGCAAATTCCAGCAGGCTGGCATCCTGCGGATGGCCGAAGCTGGCGGCTAACAGTGTCTGCGGGAATGACTGGCGGTAAGTGTTATAGGCCATCACCGCATCGTTGAACGCCTGGCGTGCAAACGCGACCTTGTTTTCAGTGGTGGTGAGTTCTTCAGAAAGCTGCATCATGTTCTGGTTGGCTTTCAGATCGGGGTAGGCTTCCATGACAACACTGAACTTGCTCATTGCGCCGCTGAGATTTGTTTCTGCACCGACCAGCTGTTTGATGGCATCTGCATTCGCCGGATCGGCTGCTGCCGCGGCGAGACCGTTGGCAGCGGCATTACGTGCATTGATCACCGCTTCCAGGGTTTCGCGTTCGTGCTTCATATAGCCTTTGGCGGTTTCTATCAGGTTGGGTATCAGGTCATAGCGCCGCTTGAGCTGTACTTCGATTTGCGCGAATGCGTTTTTGAAACGGTTGCGCAGGCTCACCAGGGTATTGAATATGCTGACGATGTAGAGCACGAGTGCGCCAATAACAACAAGAATGACAATGGTAGAGGTTTCCATAATGGCTCCTAGGTTAGAAACAGTGTGGCCAGTCCAAGGAAGGCAAACAGGCCGACGATGTCAGTGACCGTGGTCAGTACCACGCTGCCGGCGAGTGCCGGGTCAACACGAATTTTGCGCATGATCAGCGGCAGCATCACACCGGAAAAGGCGGCGGCCACCAGGTTGATGACCGTGGCCGCGGCAATCACCAGGCCGATGTTTATATCATCGAACCAGTACACCGCAATCAATGCTATCACCAGCGCCCAGCCCACGCCGTTGAGCAGGCCCACAATAATTTCCTTGGTGAGCAACCAGCGCCGGTTATTACGGCTGACCTGGCCGAGCGCCAGTCCGCGAATGACCAGGGTAAGGGTTTGTGTGCCTGCAATCCCGCCCATGCTGGCGACCACGTTCATCAGCACTGCGATGGCGACGACTTTTTCCAGGGTGTCTTCAAAATTGGAAACTACCCACGATGCCATGAATGCGGTCAGCAGGTTGAATCCGAGCCAGACAGCACGTCGGCGTGCGCTTGGCACCACGGGCGCGAACAGGTCTTCCTCTTCATTAAGGCCCGCCATGCTCATGACCGAGTGATCTGCTTCATCACGAATCACGTCGACCACGTCATCAATCGTGATACGGCCCAGCAGTTTCATGTTGTCATCCACCACGGGCGCGGACACAAGGTCGTAGCCTTCGAATATTTTTGCGACATCAACATCTTTCATGCTGGCGCTGACTACGGCAGAGTCGCGCTTCATGACTTCGCCAACGGTAAGATCGGGCGATGACGTCAGCAGTGTGGTTAACGGCAATGTGCCGACATAGGTGTTCTTGCGCGTGGTGACAATCAGGCTGTCGGTATTATCAGGCAGTTTTCCGAGAATGCGCAGGTAGCGCAGCACCACATCCAGCGTCACCTGCGTGCGCAAGGTGATGGTGTCGGTGTTCATCAGGCCGCCGGCGCTGTCTTCCGGGTATGACAGCACGGATTCGAGCATTTCGCGGTGCTGTGAATCGAGTGATGTCAGTACCTGCGCAGTGACGCGGTCGGGCAGTGACTGAATAAAGTCGGCCAGGTCGTCGACATCCATGCCCTCCGCCGCCTGTACCAGGTCCTGCAGCGACATGTCACGAATCAGGGTGGCGCGGACTTCGTCACCGACTTCCAGAAGTACATCACCGTCATTTTCTGGATCGACCAGGTCCCAGATAAGCAGGCGCTCGGTGTGCGGCAGGGATTCGAGCAGGTGGGCAATTTCGGCGGCCGACAATTCATTCAACATGCGGCGAGCATGCTGCATGGTGCCGGTTTCCAGTGCATCAGAGAGTGCCTGTAACCGGGTTTCAGTTTTTTCTGATACTTCGTCTGACATTGTTATGATCGATTATTGTCGCCGGTTGGGTATTGCGGGCATGTAGACAATGGCCATTGTCGCAAGTTTACGCCTTATGGTATCGCGCGAGAATAAAGCCCTGTTTGGTAGAAGAGTGTAGCATGTCGCCACTGGCTTCTTGCTGAGCGCCGGGCGGATTTTTTGCTGTTGTGCTGTCGATATGCGTACAAAGCGCGATTTCGAACTCAGCTGTTTAGCCTGGCAACGCGAGCTTCAATATCGGCAATATCACTGGTTTCGAGTATTTTTTTAACCCGGGGACGAAGGCTGGAGAGTTTGCTGTTATTAATAATGTGTTTTATTTCGAGCAGGGTATTGGCCTGCACACTGAAATAATTCAGCCCCATACCGAGCAGCAAACGGGTGTAACTCGGGTCGCTGGCCATTTCACCGCACATCGAAACCGGCACGCCGGCTTTTTTGCCGGCCTGAATGGTCATATTAATCAGCTGCAGCACCGCCGGATTTAGCGGGTTATAAAGATAGCTGACTTCATCGTCGATACGGTCGAGGGCCAGGGTGTACTGAATCAGGTCATTGGTGCCGATGGAGAGGAAATCGAGTTTGCGCGCGAAGGCCAGGGCCGACAGTGCAGCCGCCGGTACTTCAATCATGGCACCGACCTGCAGCTCCGCGTCGAAACGGACTCCGCGCGTGCGCAGATTCTGTTTTGCAATTTCGATAAGTTCGAACACCTGCTGCAGTTCTTCGATATTGGTGAGCATGGGAATCATCATGCGCACCGGGCCAAAGGCGGCTGCGCGTAAAATTGCATGCAACTGCGGGAGGAATGCTTCCGGTTCTTTCAGGCAGCGGCGGATCGCGCGCAAGCCCATGGCGGGATTATGTGCCATCGGGCCGTGATCGATTGTGTCCTGAATTTCCTTGTCGGCACCCAGGTCAATGGTGCGGATGGTCAATGGCTGGCCTTTGAGTTTTTGTACCGAGCGCTTGTAGTATTGAAACTGGGTTTCTTCATCGGGCCATTCGTTTTTGTCTATGAACAGCATCTCGGTACGGTACAGGCCAATACCGGTTTTATCGAACTGGTGCAGCACCTTGATATCTTCCGGTCGGTCGATGTTGCCATGCAGAATAATGGTTTTCTTGTCCAGCGTGATCGCAGGTTTGCCCTTGAGGCGGTGCAGCGAATTTTTACGCGTGACTTCATCGCGTTTCAGTTTGCGATAGATTTTGAGTGAACGCAGATCGGGGGTGTTGATCACCGTGCCGTGCTGGCCGTCAACGATCAGTGTTTCACCTGGCAGTATCAGTCGCCGCGCATTGTGTACACCAACAATTGCGGGAATGCCGAGGTTTCTTGCCAGGATCGCAGTGTGCGACAGCGGGCCGCCAAACTCGGTGATGAAGCCGGCAATCTTCTGGTGCTGCATGGTGAGTGTGTCGGCGGGTGTCAGGTCGTCGGCAACGATAATGCGGCCCTTGAGCTGGGTGGCATCATGCAGGTGGCTGGCGTTGTCGGCAAGACTGTCCTGGATGCGCTGCACCACGTGCATGACATCGTCCTTGCGGGTGCGCAGATAGGGGTCTTCAATCTCATTAAAAACCTGCATCAGGCGCTCGCCCTGTTTTTGCAGTGCCCACTCGGCATTGCAGGAGAAGGCTTCGATATTGTTAATCGTCCCCTCATTGAATGCCGGGTCTTCCAGCATCAGCAAATGCGTATCGATGAATGCAAGAATGTCCGGCGGCGTGGTTTTTTCGAGCTTTTTGCGCTGATCGGCCAGCGTCTTGATGGCTTTCTTGAGTGCGGTGGAGAAACGCGTAATTTCTTTGGTTTGCGCTTTTTTGCTGATGTTGTATTCGACGATGGTACTGCGCTCGCGCGCATATACATAAGCTTCGCCGATGGCAATGCCTCGGGATACTGCAACACCGTTAATTTGTATGCTCACTAGCCTGCTCTTTATTCGTTTTCATCAAATCGGTTTTTTATGAGGGTTTCGAGTTTGTCGATGCATTGATTCGCATCTTCGCCATTCGCATGCAGAATAATACTACTGCCTTTGCTGGCAGCAAGCATCATCACACCCATGATACTTTTGCCATTCACCCGCTGGCCTTTGCGCTCGATCTCGATTTCGCTGGCGCAGCTTGAAGCCAGTTGAACAAATTTTGCCGCAGCGCGTGCGTGCATTCCCAGTTTGTTGATAATGGTCACTTCACGACTGAGTTGCATTAATTTTCCTCGCTGGTGTGCAGCATAACACCTTGCTGGCCGCCACTGATTGCTTTGTCGAGCAAGCCGGGCAAGGGTGCATCGCGGTAGTTGTATGTTCTCATTAACATGGGCAGATTGAGACCGCTTATCATGGGTGCGTGGTAACGTTATGCCAGGGTGTGCGCAGTATTACTCGGGGTGCCGTCAAACATCTCAGTAATAATTTTCAGGCCATCGGCCATTTGCAGCGGGTCGGATTGCTGCCGCGTTGCGGCAAGTACGTCATTCACCGATGTATCCAGCGGCACTTCAATTATCGCGCAGTTGTCCATGCGTTCTGCATGCAGAGACTCAGTGCGTGTGGGCAAATGACTGGCCATATGTCGATGGCTGATGAATAACAGGGCAACACGCATAATGTTTCTGTTGTGTGATTAAAGCTCGCGATGGCGTATGGATACATTGCTGATATCAGTCGTGAAATCTTCACATAGTTGCTGCGCGATGTACACCGAGCGGTGCTGTCCGCCAGTGCAGCCAATCGATACAGTCAGGTAATACCGGTTCTGTTGTTCAAATTTCGGAATCCAGTGGCGCAGAAATCCGCGGATATAATCCAGCATCTCATCGACGTCATTCTGCTGCTGAAGATATTTGATCACTTCGGCGTCGAGGCCAGTGAGCGGTCGTAGTTCAGGTTCCCAGTGCGGGTTGGGCAGACAGCGCACATCAAATACAAAATCAGAATCAGGCGGTGTGCCATGCTTGAAGCCGAATGACTGGAACAGCAGGGAGAGGCCGCTGCCGCTTTTCTGGACGATATGCTGTTTCACCAGTTCGCGCAGCTGGTGTACGTTGGTGTAGGTGGTGTCAATTATCAGGTCGGCTTCAGAAGCGACGTCACTCAGCAGGGCGCGTTCAACTTCTATGGCCTCGTGCAGCGGCAGTCCCTTGCGTGACAGCGGGTGCTTGCGCCGGGTGTCGCTGAAGCGTTTTATGAGCGTGGCGTGTTCGGCCTGCAGGTAGATGACATCGAGCTGAACCTGGCTTTCACGTATGGATTTTATAATTTCGTTGAATTTTCTGAGATCATGCGACTCGCTGCGCGCATCGATACCAACTGCAATATTGTCGTAGGGCTGCATGCTGCGATTGAGCACGCGTGAAATGAACTCGGGGAGCAGGCCAATGGGCAGGTTGTCGACACAATAATAATTTTCATCTTCCAGTGTATGCAGTGCCACGGTTTTGCCTGAACCGGAAAGACCGCTGATAATGACCACTTTCATCTGCTGGCGTCCTGTCAGGAATTTGCAATCTGGTTATTGTTAATGGCCTGCTGATGCAGTTCAATGAGTTGTTCAGTGGCATCGTGGCCGCTGTCGCGCAGGATGTGGTTGCGCACCGCGGCTTCGACCAGCACTGCAAGGTTGCGTCCGGGTGCAACCGGAATCAGGATAACAGGAATTTCGACGCCAAGAATATCGCGCAGATTGCGATTGCCATGCAGGCGGTCGAGTTTTTCACGATCATTCTGTGACAGGCGCTTGAGCTGTATCACAAGGCGAAGGTACTTGTTGTTTTTGAGTGCATTGTCGCCGTACATCTCGCGAATATTAATCACACCAAGACCGCGTACTTCCATGAAATCCTGGAGTAATGTCGGGCTGCTGCCATCGAGAACATCCGGCCCGATGCGGGTAAAAACCGGTGCGTCATCCGCGACCAGTCGGTGACCACGTGATATGAGTTCGAGTGCAAGCTCGCTTTTGCCCACGCTGCTTTCGCCGGTAATTAATACGCCTGTGCCGAGCACTTCCATAAAAACGCCGTGCACGGTCTGTTTATCAGAAAACATTTCATGCAGATAGAAGCGCGCGGCGTCGACCACCTCGTTGCTTTCTGCGTCACAGCTCAGCAGCGGCACATGATACTCATTGGCATAATTGACGAGTTCATCCGGGGCAGGAATGTTGTCAGTGACCAGGATGGCGACCGGCCCGCTTTTGAATAATTGCTGCAGCATGCCTTCGCGGACCTGTTCATCACTGCTCTTGAGATACTCGCACTCGGTCTTGCCGATGACCTGGATGATGTTTTTGTGTATCAGGTTGAGATGACCGATAAGCGTGGCATGGTCGCTAATCCTGATTTCGTGTAATGGGCGCTTCGGGTCCTCCTGTCCGGCAATCCATTGCAGTTCAATCTTGCTGGATAGACTGAAGATAATGGATTCGGCAGTGAGTATCTCGCTCATGAGGCCTGACTAGTTATTTGCCAGGAGTTGAGTGTGTTATAGAGTTCGAGAGGGTCGTTTGATTCGCGTAAACGTTGACAGAATTCTTTGTCATTGAACAGGCTGGCCAGCCCGGCAAGCAGTTTCAGGTGTTCGTCCGTGTAGTGTTCGGGAACCATCAGCGCGAACAACAAATCAGTGGGCTTGTGGTCCGGGCTGTCGAAATCAATGCCCTTGTTGAGTTTTACAAATGCCCCAATGGCGTGATCACATAAACTGGTTCTCGCATGGGGCAGGGCGACGCCATGCCCCAGCGATGTAGAACCGAGTTTTTCCCGTTCAGTGAGCAACTGAAAAATAGCCAGTGGATCATCCGTGCCAGACTCGAGTGCCAGCACTTCAGCAATAACTTCCAGTGCCCGTTTCTTACTGATGATGTCAGCGCGGCAAAGAACCGAGTTCTGGCTGACGAGGGTATCAAGCTTCATAGATCCTGGACGACTTCACTGGATTTGAGGTGGTGGTGATTTTTAATTTTTTCCTTGTACTTCTTTACCTGGCGATCCAGTTTGTCCACCAGGGCATCTATCGCAGCGTACATATCTGTTTCGGTTGCATCGGCATAAATATCGTTACCACTCATGTGGACAGTGGCTTCTGCTTTGTGGCGAACATTTTCAAGCGATAGAATGACATGTGTGTTACTGACCTTATCGAAATGCCGTTCCAGTTTTTCCATTTTTTCATTAACGTAATTTCTGAGTGAGTCCGTGATTTCGATATGGTGTCCGGTCAGATTGATTTGCATGGATTTACCTCCATTGATGTTTTAGGAAACTCGGTGCAAGGCTGTCCTTGTCTTGAGCGAGCGCGCGAACATTTTGTTTGCGCCAGTCCGGTCTACGTTCGGGACTGACTCTCGCGGCGTATGTCTGGCCGCAGTTGCGTCAGTCCGGCCAGCATTCACGCCAGCCGTTTCCGCTCATTGGATGGCGGTATTGACATTGACTCCCTGTATTTTGCCACAGTTCGACGTGCAACATTAATGCCTTCTTTTACCAGGAAAGACGATATTTTATTGTCACTCATCGGTTTTCTCGGGTTTTCGCTATCGATCAGCTTCTTCACCATGGCCCGAATCGCGGTGGCAGAGCATTCGCCGCCATCCACGGTGCGTACATGGCTGGAGAAGAAAAACTTGAACTCGAATACGCCCCGTGGCGTGTGCATATACTTATGGGTAGTGACGCGCGAAATAGTCGATTCGTGCATTTCGAGCTCTTCAGCGATGTCCCTTAGCACCATGGGCTTCATGCCTTCATCGCCGTACTCCAGGAACAGGCGCTGGCGATTGACAATGGCGCGGCCCACGCGCATCAGGGTTTCACTGCGACTGTGCAGGCTTTTCAGGAACCAGCGCGCTTCCTGCAGGCTGTTTTTGAGGTAGGTGGCTTCCTTGCTACGACCGCTGCTTTTGACATGGCCGGCATAAAACTGGTTGATGCGTATTTTGGGTGCGGCTTCCGGGTTCAGCTCCACGGTCCAGCGGCCTTTATGCTTGGAAACGTAGATATCGGGCACGATGTATTCGGGGCGGCTGTTGGAAATCGACGAGCCCGGCTTGGGGTTCAGTGTCTGTATAAAGATCAGTATGTTATTGAGCTGTTCTTCGCTCAGGCGGGTCTTGCGCTGAAGCCTGGCGTAGTCGTGCGCGCCCAGCAGGTCAAGATGCTGACTGACCAGCATCCTGGCGTCTTCCAGCCCCGGGGTATCGGCGTCAAACTGCTCCATTTGCAGCAGCAGGCATTCGCTCAGGTCACGTGCACCCACGCCAATCGGGTCAAAATGCTGTACCCGCCGCAGCACGGCCTCGACTTCTGCGATATCGATATCAATATCGGTAATCAGGCTCTGCTGGATGTCTTCCACGCTCTCGGTGAGATAGCCATCTTCATTAATGGCATCGATAATGCTGACTGCAATCAGGAAGTCATTATCGCTGATGGGCGTATTGCGCAGCTGCCAGAGTAAATGCTCGGACAGGGATTCTTCGCCGCTGCTCTGGTTTTCCAGGAAGTTATCAATACCGGCATCGCTATGGGTGTTGCCGCTGATACCGGTGGTCGCGGGTTCATAAATATCATCCCAGTTACTGTCGACCGGCAGTTCATCCGGAATGTCCTGTTTGTTATCCAGGTCAATGTGCTGATCATCTGGCGTAGCGTCATTAGCCGATGCCTGGTCTTCCTTGCTGCTGCGTTCGGAACTGCTCTGGCTGGGGGATTCATGGCTATAGCCGTCATCTTCAAGTTCCAGCAGCGGGTTTTCTTCGAGCGCCTGCTGGATCTCGGTCTGGAGTTCGAGCGTGGACAATTGCAGCAGACGAATGGCCTGCTGCAACTGGGGCGTCATCGTAAGATGCTGGCCTAGTTTTAGCTGAAGTGATGGCTTCATAGTGACAAGACTGGCGAAATGCGGCAGCACACGGGCGATGCAGCTTGCCCGGCTAGAAATTGAAAATAACTGCCAAAAATCGGTGTCGCTCTATGCTCCTGAGAATTAATAACCTGTACCCTATTTATAGCCGAAAATCGCGACCGAGATAGACTTCCCGCACCTGTTCGTCTGAAAGAATAGCCGATGGTTCACCTTGCGCGATTATCTTGCCGCCACTCAATATATAAGCGCGATGGCAGATACCTAAAGTCTCACGCACATTATGGTCAGTAATCAGTACGCCGATGTTGCGTTCAGTCAAATGTGCGATGATTTTCTGGATTTCAATGATCGAAAGCGGGTCGACACCGGCAAACGGCTCATCCAGCAGGATGAACGCCGGCTGCGATGCCAGCGCGCGTGCAATTTCGACCCTGCGGCGTTCACCGCCCGAGAGGCTGACGCCCAGGCTGTCGCGTATATGTTCGATCTGCAATTCCGCGAGTAACTGATCGAGTTGCTCGAGGCGTTCGCTGGCGCTGAATGATTTTTGTATCTCGAGTACGGCCAGAATATTGTCAGCCACACTCAGCTTGCGGAACACCGATGCTTCCTGCGGCAGGTAGCCAACCCCCAGCTGGGCGCGGGCATGCACCGGCAGCCGGGTAATGTCGCGGTCATCCAGCATAATTTTACCGCCATCGGCTTCTATCAGGCCCACCACCATGTAAAAGCAGGTGGTTTTGCCGGCGCCATTCGGGCCCAGCAGGCCGACAGCTTCACCGCTATTGACCTGCAATGAAACACCGTTAACCACGGTGCGGGTTTTGTATTTTTTGACCAGTTGTTCAGCATGCAGCACGCTCATAGTCAGGGCGCCCGGTCTTTTTCGGCGTTAGCGTGATGTTAACGCGGTCAACCTTGCCGTCATCTGCGCCGAATGATTTCCCGGCGAGGATGAGTTTTTTCGCGGTGTCATAAATGATTTGCTGGCTTTTCACCAGGCGCTCATCCTGTTCAAGTCGGGCTGACCCTTGCAGCGTGAGCCTGTTTTCTGTCACTTCATAATCCATCTGTTGGCTTTGGGCGAGTACGCGCCCGGACTCATTGCTGTCCTGGTAGCGCGCGGGCGTGCCTTCAACGTGTACCTTGATGACCTTGCCATCTTTGCTGCTGACATTGACCCGGTCTCCGCTGAGATCAATCTTGCCCTGCACAAAGCGGACATTGCCCAGGTAAATACTGTTGCCGGTATTGATGTCGAATTGCATGTAATCAGAGTGAATCTGGATAGGTTCATCCTGGGCGGCGATGGCGTATTCACCCAGGCAACACAACGCGCAAATCAACGCGATAAGCTGATTATGGTTTGACATACACACCTGCGACCCTGGAGAGGAGTTCAAGTTGCCCGTTTCGATTATCGAGTCGCATGCCCAGTGATTTCATTTTTAGCTGACGGTACTCAATCTGCACCTGTAACTCAGTGGTGGCAAGTTGCGCTCCCGTATCGATATCAAGCCGTTCTGTGAGCAGGCGCAGGCCTTCAGCTGCGCCTTCATGCAGCGGAATTTGCTGCATCACGACATTGTCCTGCAACATGATCTGGTTATGGCTGTCATTGATTTCACCTCGCTCGGCGCTTAGTCGCCAGTGATAATCGTCCTGGATAAAGTGCAGCACGGGTTGTTCGAGAGTGGCGACATCGCTGTTGTTATAGTGATTGAATTCGCGTGCACTCAGCGTGTAATCGGTTTCACCAGCGGCATTCATTGCGGTCAGTTTGAAATCACGCATGTAGGCATCGACAAATTTTTCATCATCAGTGGCGAACAGTTTGGCAGTTCGATCAGCATCGAGTTGAAACCACCAGATAAGTAGTGCAACCAGTACCAGGATCAGTAGCGTTACCAGAGATTTAAGGCGCATGTTCCAGTCTAACCGGGTGTGTGGAGATAGCTCGCCAGTATTTCGGCGAGGCTGCCGCGTGCTTCGAGCAGCATCTCGCAAACATCGCGCACCGCGCCACGACCGCCGCTGCGTGTTGTAATCCAGTGCGCGTGCTGTTTCACGAATGGATGCGCATCCTGAACCGCGATCGCGAGGCCCACCTGGGTCATGATGGGCAGATCGACCACATCGTCACCGACGTAAGCGACCTGTTCCAGCCTGAGTTCAACTTTTTGTATCAGCGCTTCAAACGCGGGGCGCTTGTCACGATAGCCCTGGTAGATCAGGCTGACACCGAGGTCTTTCATGCG
>JBATHJ010000237.1:0-8635 GCA_049666625.1 Gammaproteobacteria bacterium
GTTGAAGGTGGCAATGCCGCGGCCAGCAGCCGCATACACGAAACCGTGCAGGCACTGACCAGCGATGTTGAGTATGGCCTCACCCGCCGTATTCCCGATGGCGGCACCTTTCATATCGAAGATATCCAGGACCAGGTCGAACTCGCGCTGATGCGTGCCGGCCACCAGCGCATTGCCCGCGCCTACGTGATTTATCGTGAAGAACACGCGCGTGCCCGCGAGCAACAGCAGCAGACTGAAAACATAGCAATCGATGCCGAAACCGAAAACAGCATTAGCAAGATTAAAGTTACGCTTGCCGACGGCAGCCAGCAGCCACTGGATACCGCGCGCCTGCAGGCGATTATCAGCGAAGCCTGTGCCGGGCTTGGCGATGTTGATGCCGGCCTGATTCTGCGTGACACCCAGCGCAACCTGTTCGACGGTGTGCCGGAAAAAGACGTCGCGCGGATGCTGGTGATGAGTGCCCGCACGCTGATCGAATCACAGCCCGAATATTGTTACACCGCGGCGCGGCTGTTGCTCGATGACATGCGCACTGAAGCACTGAGCTTTGTGTATAACAAAATCATGCACGCCACCCAGCACGAAATGCACACCCAGTATGCAGATTATTTCAAACAGTATGTCGCGCGCGCTGTAGATCTTGAACTGCTGGATCCGCGTTTGCAGGAATACGACCTGGATTTCCTCGGCAAAGAACTGCAGGCGGACCGCGACCACCAGTTTGCATACCTTGGCCTGCAGACGCTGTATGACCGCTATTTCATTCATTCCAATCACGTGCGTTTTGAATTGCCGCAGGCATTTTTCATGCGCGTTGCGATGGGCCTGGCGATCAACGAAATCAACCGTGAAGAACGCGCGGTCGAATTCTATCGCCTGCTGTCATCATTTGACTTCATGAGCTCGACACCGACACTGTTCAACTCGGGCACACTGCGTCCGCAGTTGTCTAGTTGCTACCTCACCACGGTGCCGGATGATCTCGATGGCATTTTCAGCGCCATAAAAGATGACGCCATGCTGTCGAAGTATGCCGGCGGCCTCGGCAACGACTGGACCCGGGTGCGCGGCATGGGTGCACACATCAAGGGCACCAATGGCAAATCACAGGGCGTCGTGCCCTTCCTTAAAGTCGCCAACGACACCGCGGTTGCAGTCAACCAGGGCGGCAAACGCAAGGGCGCGATGTGTGCCTACCTCGAAACCTGGCACATCGATGTCGAAGAATTTCTCGACCTGCGCAAGAACACCGGTGACGACCGTCGTCGCACCCACGACATGAACACCGCCAACTGGATCCCGGACCTGTTCATGAAACGCGTCGCAGAAAATAAAGACTGGACCCTGTTCTCACCCAACGAAGTCCCGGAACTGCATGACCTGTGCGGTGCAAAATTCGAAAAGGCCTATGCAGCCTACGAAGCTAAAGCACAGAACGGTAAAATCCGCGTTTACAAAACCCTGAAAGCGGCAACCCTGTGGCGCAAGATGCTGAGCATGCTGTTCGAAACCGGCCATCCATGGATGACCTTCAAGGACCCGTGCAACCTGCGTTACACCAACCAGCATGTCGGCGTGGTGCACAGCTCTAACCTGTGCACTGAAATCACCCTGCACACCAATGATGATGAAATCGCGGTGTGTAACCTGGGATCTATTAATATGCCGGCGCACATTGATGAAAACGGCCTCAACACCGACAAGCTGGAGCGCACCATCAATACCGCGATGCGCATGCTGGATAACGTGATTGATTACAATTATTACAGCGTGCCACAGGCGCGTGATTCCAACCTGCGCCACCGTCCGGTCGGCATGGGCATCATGGGTTTCCAGGATTCACTGTACAAGCAGCGCGTGCCGTATGCATCAGAAGCCGCGGTTGAATTTGCAGACCGCACCATGGAAGCCGTCAGCTATTACGCGATCAAGGCCTCGACCAATCTCGCGGAAGAACGCGGGCGCTACTCCAGCTTTGAAGGCTCGTTGTGGAGCAAGGGCATTCTGCCGATAGATTCCATCGATTATCTTGAAGAAGGCCGCGGTGGTTATCTTGAACTCGACCGCAGCCACAGCTTTGACTGGGATTCACTGCGCGCACGCGTGCAAAAAATCGGCATGCGCAATTCCAATACCATGGCGATTGCACCGACTGCAACGATCTCGAACATCTGCGGCGTCAGCCAGTCGATCGAACCGACCTACCAGAACCTGTTTGTAAAATCGAACCTGTCAGGCGAATTCACCGTGGTGAACCCTTACCTGATCGAAGATTTACGCGAGCGCGGTTTATGGGATGCAGTGATGGCCAACGACCTTAAATATTACGACGGCAGCGTGCAGCATATCGACCGTGTACCCGATGACATCAAGCAGTTATACCAGACCGCGTTCGAGCTTGATGCACGCTGGCTGGTAGAAGCCGCCGCGCGCCGCCAGAAATGGATCGACCAGGGGCAGTCACTCAACCTGTACATGTCCGAACCCAGCGGTGCCAAGCTTGATTCGCTGTACAAACTGGCGTGGCTGCGCGGCCTCAAAACCACGTATTACCTGCGTTCGATGGGCGCGACCCATGTTGAGAAATCAACCCTCGACAGCAGCCGTTCCAGCAAGCTGAATGCCGTACAAAAAGAAACTGAAACAGCAGCACCCAGGGCATGCTCGATTCTTGATCCTGAGTGCGAGGCATGCCAGTAATAATCAATGAATAATTAATAATGAATAATTAATAATGAAAACGATGCTGAAGTAAACATAAGCCAGTAACAGGCGGCTGAATGTAGGTGATGTTTTTTAGACTGGTTAAAGAGGTTTATTACGCAATAAAAAATAGAACGTTATAACAATAATAAAAATCAGGGGGCGCGTATGAGTTTATTAGCGGAGCTCAAGCAGGCACTTTATGACCTGCCGCTGACGCAGGAGCCGGGGCGGGACAAGATAGCTCATTTTTGTGAACACAACGGTATCAGGCGCAGTTTCACGCGGGCACGCACCACGTGGCAGGCACTGGCACCTTCAGCGATCAAACCCTGGTGGATGATACTGGAGCCCCTGATAAAAAAGACACGGAAAACAGACAATAAAAACAGCAGCAACATAAATAATAAAAAATCAGATATAGAGGTACTCGACAATGCTTAACTGGGACGACCCACTTTCAAAATTCAACACAGCGCCTGCCAAAATGCCGCTGCAACAACAGGACGCCAACCATCCGCATGCCGGTGATGGACTGGTCAGCAATGATGCACTCATGGCAACTGCCGGCGCAGCACCCAGTGTAAACCCCGAACCTGAAGCTGTTAACGCCAGGCACATGGATGCGGACATCAACACCGGCCTCGAAGATATCGAGATGGGTGCCGCACGCATCCAGGTAGACGATAAAAAGATTATTAATTGCCGCGCCGACCTCAACCAGCTGGTGCCGTTTAAATACGAATGGGCATGGCAGAAATATCTTGATGGCTGCGCCAATCACTGGATGCCGCAGGAAATCAACATGACGGCTGACATCGCGCTGTGGAAAGACCCGAACGGCCTGACGGATGATGAACGCACGATTGTTATGCGCAACCTGGGCTTTTTCTCAACTGCCGATTCACTGGTCGCCAACAACCTGGTACTCGCCGTGTACCGCCATATTACTAATCCAGAATGCCGCCAGTACCTGCTGCGCCAGGCGTTTGAAGAAGCCGTGCACACCCACGCCTACCAGTACTGCGTGGAATCACTCGGCATGGACGAAGGCGAAATATTCAACATGTATCGCGAAGTGCCGGCAGTTGCTCGCAAGACCGAATGGGCGCTGCCTTACACCCAGTACCTGGCCGATCCCGACTTCCACACCGGCACGCCTGAAAACGACCAGAAACTGCTGCGTGAAATGATTGCGTTCTATGTCATTTTTGAAGGCATTTTCTTTTATGTCGGTTTTACACAGATATTATCAATGGGCCGCCGCAATAAAATGACCGGTGTCGCCGAGCAATTCCAGTACATTCTGCGTGATGAATCGATGCACATGAATTTTGGTATTGATGTTATCAATCAGATTAAGATCGAAAACCCGCACCTGTGGACCGCCGAATTCAAACAGGACGCGATCAACATGATTCGTGAAGCTGTCGAGCTTGAATCACAGTATGCACGCGATACCATGCCGCGCGGCGTACTCGGCCTGAACGCACCGATGTTTGAAGAATATCTGCAATTTATCGCAAACCGCCGCTGTTCACAGATTGGTTTACCGGAACAGTATCCAGGTGCCGGCAACCCCTTCCCCTGGATGTCGGAAGTGCTTGATCTGAAGAAAGAAAAGAACTTTTTCGAAACCCGTGTCACCGAATACCAGACCGGTGGCGCACTGAGCTGGGATTAATATCGATATTTTGAGCCTTCATCGAGAGACAAAGGACACCAATAATAATAAGCCACGGAGGCTGGAGCTATAACTGACAAGGCGGTAGCCGTATGGCTACCGCTTTTTTTATCTGCATCATGGCTTATATTTCAACGCTATTATCCACACGCAGGCACTACAACCCACTACACCCAACACGCTATGCTTGAATTCGTTTTCTTTAACCGCGAGCCTTTTCAACGCTTTCTTGATCTGGCTCATAGCGCCGGTGTAAAGACATCTGTAAACAGTGACGATGAAACTTTAGTCGTATTACTGGATGAGGATATAGATGATGATATTCTCGATGCAATGGAAGCGCATTACGATTCGCTGCTGGATTTAGACCAGTCACTGGTGGAAATGGCGCTGGGAGACGATGACTCGGAACTGCTTTCAGCCGGCATAACTATCGAACTCAAGGACGGGCGTACTGTCTATGCCAGGGTAGCACCGAAATTATTATCGAGAGTTTTGCAGTGTATTAACAATGATGAACTAAACTCCATTGTCACTGCAATTACTGATGCCGTTGAGAACCCAGACCCGCGGCGATTGTGTCAACGCTAACACGAGAATGAGACTGAGTATGGCTAATAAAGTATGTAAGCACTGCAAACTTCAATCCCTGTGCGATGGCCTGCCCGGTTTCTGCCTGATGCTGCCCTATGTCGGCGTAGCCTCAACCGTGTTCCTGGTTATTTATTTCATCATCAACAGCGAGTTCTGAATTCGCCCAGACGGATTAACCCGGGTGTCTGCACACACCCTTCGATTTATGCAGACATGCACGCTTGTGTAAATTTATGTAAATAGCGCCGCCGTGTTCTAGCTACGCTGTTCTACTCACTGGTTCCTTAAACCTTACGATCCCCTGGCCGCAGTCAGCCTGCGCTCACGAAGTACGCGCTCGATCATACAACTCGCGGCTGCAAAACCAAAACTCGCGGTGACCATCACGGATGAACCGTATCCAAAATTACAATCCAGCGACAGGCCTGCAACACCAGGCTTGCAATAACCGGGCTGTCCCTGTGCATCGGGATAACGTTGTTGCTCGGATGAAAACACGCAGGGCACACCAAAACTGCGTTTTTGATTTCGCGTGTAATTATATTTAAACCTGAGACGCGAACGCACGCTTGCCGCCAGTGGGTCGTTCCATGTCCTGGTCAGGTCTTTTATCTCCACTTGCGTGGGGTCAGTAAGGCCACCTGCACCGCCGGTGGTCACAACCGGGATTTTGTTGCGCTTGCAGCAATAAATCATCGCCGCCTTGTACTTGATACTGTCGATGGCATCAATCACGCCATCGACATATTTTCCATCGTGCCTGCGTTCCAGAATATCGCGCAGGTTTGCATCGTCAATATAACTATCGATCACTTCGACTTTGCATTCGGGATTGATATCAAGCACGCGCGCGCGCATCACCTCGGTTTTATATTTGCCGAGGGTGGATTCCAGGGTATGGATCTGGCGGTTGGTATTGCTGCGCGAAATAGTGTCACCATCCACCAGCGTGAGCCTGCCAACGCCACTGCGCGCCAGTGCCTCCACCGCCCACGAGCCCACGCCGCCTATACCCACAACGCAGATATGGCTATCGCGAATCTGCGCCAGCACCGCGTCGCCATAGACTCTCGCCAGCGAACCAAATTTTTCTTCAAACTGTTCCATTCAGGTACAATACCCACCATTAGCAATGTAGGTTGGGCTGAATGCAATGAAGCCCAACGGCTTCTGAATGCAATGAAGCCCAACAACCTCTGAACGCGATGAAGCCCAACGGCCTCATTATCGGATATATAAATGTTGGGCTTCGCTGTACTCAGCCCAACCTACACCTCAGTGTCAAATAATTATCTTAGTTAATATCATAAATAGTCATGCCAGAATCCCCACAGAAAAATCACACTCCCGGCAAGGTCGGTTTCATCAGCCTTGGCTGTCCGAAAGCCACGGTGGATTCCGAGCATATTCTCACACAGTTGCGTGCCGAGGGTTATTCGATCTCACCCGATTATGAAGGCGCCGACCTGGTGGTGGTCAACACCTGCGGCTTTATCGATGCCGCGGTCGAAGAATCACTCGATGCTATCGGTGAAGCACTCAATGAAAACGGCAAGGTGATCGTCACCGGCTGTCTCGGCGCCAAGGGCGATATAGTCAAAAACGCCTACCCTAATGTGCTTGCTGTCACCGGCCCGCACGCCACCCACGAAGTCATGCATGCGGTACACCAGCACCTGCCGCCGCAGCACGACCCGTTCGTCGACCTGGTACCGCCGCAGGGGATTCGGCTCACACCAAAGCATTATGCCTATCTCAAAATTTCCGAAGGCTGCAATCATCGTTGTACGTTTTGCATTATTCCTTCGATGCGTGGCGACCTGGTCAGCCGCCCGGTGAATGATGTGCTGGCAGAAGCTGAACGCCTGGTGCAGGCCGGGGTGAAAGAACTGCTGGTGATTTCGCAGGACACCAGTGCTTACGGTGTCGACGTCAAATACAAAACGGAATTCTGGAACGGTCGCCCGGTTAAAACCCGCATGACTGAATTATGTGAAGCATTATCATCACTCGGTGTCTGGGTGCGTTTACATTATGTGTATCCGTACCCGCACGTGGATGAAATCATCCCGATGATGGCAGACAATAAAATATTGCCTTATCTTGATATCCCGTTTCAGCATGCCAATAAACGCATCCTTAAAGCCATGAAACGTCCGGCATCGAGCGAGAACACACTGGCAAGAATTCAGCACTGGCGCAAAGACTGTCCCGAACTGACACTGCGCAGTACCTTTATCGTTGGCTTTCCCGGTGAAACCGAAGCCGAGTTTGAAGAACTGCTGGATTTTCTTGATGAAGCACAGCTCGACCGCGTCGGCTGTTTTGCCTATTCACCGGTTGAAGGCGCAAAGGCTAACGAACTTGCAAACCCGGTAGCGCCAGCATTGCAGCAGGAACGGCTTGAACGCTTTATGTTGAAGCAGGCAGACATCAGCACCCGGCGCCTGAAAAATAAAATCGGCAGCATCCAGCAGGTGCTGGTCGATGAAATCGATGACGAAGGCATTATTGCGCGCAGTAGCGCCGATGCGCCGGATATCGACGGCATGGTGTTTGTATCAGGCAATGAGCACAGCGCAGAGGTGTCTGCAGGCGACCTGCTGCGGGTGCGCATTACTGATACTGACGAGCATGATATGTGGGGCGAGATTCTGAGCGAATAATGAAAAATTAAAAATTAAAAGTGAAAAATTTTCGTAATCTTGATCCTGATAGCAGGCTGATCGAAGCAGATGCAGACAGGCCCTGGCAGGATGCGGTGGCGCGTAATTCTAAAATCAGTGCGACGCTGGCGCTGCGCTGGCAGTCAGAAAATGTGACACATACGGACATTCAGTTTCTTGATAATCTGAACGTGTGGCGCGATTACTTTCCGGCTGAAATCAAAATCCAGCTCGGCGGGAAAAAACCTGGCGATTATATCGAACACGAATTCGCTGCCAATGAATTGTTTCCAGACTACGATCGCGCACAGCATACGGTAAAAAATTCGCAGTTTAACCGCGCATTTCGCAAAGGCATGGTCATCGAACCACGTCTCGGCCGGTTTTATCCCAAAGGTATTTTTAACGATATCCCGGATGTTTTAGCTTCCAGCCTGCAACCCTGCCGCATCACTGACATCAATCAGACACAGATCAGTACCGACTTTTCACACCCGCTGGCGAATAAACCCGTTGCGCTGACTATGCGAATCCAGCACATCCGGGAAATCGATTCAGAGCGCGGCGGTCGCTGTTTAAATATTGCGCAATTGATAACAGAAAACGGACCGGGTATGCAGGCGCGTTACGGAAACATTGCCACCGATTTTTTCAGCGACGATGCTTTCCAGCGCATCGATACGGATGATGACGCGGTTTTTTATGAAAAGCTACGCATGGTGCAACATCTCGACAGCAGCTGCCGCACACAGCTACGCCAGCTGTATGCCGAACTGTTACCCGCGCAGGGACATATTCTGGACCTGATGGCGAGCTGGGATTCGCACTTGCCAGATACCTTGCAGTCACAGGTCACTGGCCTCGGTATGAATGCTGCGGAGCTCGACGCCAATCCAGTGTTGAATACACGCGTGGTACACGATCTGAATCGTGATCCCAGCCTGCCGTTTGCCGACAACAGTTTTGATGCCATTGTGTGCAC
>JBATHJ010000238.1:0-1693 GCA_049666625.1 Gammaproteobacteria bacterium
ATGCATGCGTTTCACAAAGCCGCCGCAGAACATCTGCAGCGACTGGTAGAACAGATCGATAGTAAATAACAATTGACCATAGCGTGGTGGATCGCTGCGAGCCAACGTTCAATTGTGACTGAATACAATGAATATACACGCAGAACATGCAAGGCATGAATTAAGCGCATGGATGTAGCAGAGAGCTATACGACGTGGATGTTCACTGTTCACTGTTCATTATTGCTTTGCTTTAACAGACAATGACTCTAGAAATAGAGGGGATATGAAATGAAAAAGTGGATGTTCTGGATGTTGCTGGTGGCCATATTACTGTTTGGCAGTGTGTTTGGTTTTTACCAGTTCAAGCAGGTGATGATGCGTGATTTCATGGCATCCATGCCGGTGCCGACCATCCCGGTCACTGCGGTCACAGTTGAGGCAGTTGACTGGACGCCGGTGATACATGCGATTGGTTTTATCGAACCGGTTAATGGCGTCAAGCTCAGCACCGCCGGGCCGGGAGTGGTGAATAAAATTCTGTTTGAATCGGGTGATGAGGTAAAGCAGGGTGACTTACTGGTGCAGCTCGATTCTGACAAGGAAATCGCCGATCTGCGCAGCGCAGAAAGCAAGCTTGCGTCGGTCAGGGCCGAGCGCGATCGCCTCGCCAAGTTGTCACGTGAATCGCTGGTCACCAAAAGCCAGGCAGATACCGCCGCTGCCGATTACCAGTCACTGGTTGCCCAGATCGACAGTCTCAAGGCAACCATTGCGCGCCGCGAGATACGTGCGCCTTTTAGCGGCATCACCGGAATTAACCAGGTGCAGCTCGGGCAATACCTGCAAACCGGTACCGAAGTAGTGCGACTGGAAAATATCGACATGATGAAAATCCGTTTCATTATTGGTGAACAGAATTTCCCCCGCGTGTCTGTCGGCATGCCAGTCGATATCCATGTATCGACTTACCCGGAGCGCAGTTTCGCAGGCAGTATCAATGCAATCGAACCCGCGGTCGATTATAAATCCGGCGTGGTCCAGCTGCAGGCAGTCATTCCAAACAGTGACCAGTTGTTGCGCGCCGGCATGTATGCCGAAGTCGACATTCGCCAGCCGACATTGCAGCAGCAGGTAGTGATTCCGCAAAGCGCGATCAATTTTGCGCTCTACGGTGAAACCGTTTACCTGCTCGATCGTGAACCGGTAGAAGACAAGACAGCGCCCGGCCATGACGTCGCCAGGCAAAAAACTGTTACGGTCGCAGAGCGACGCGGCAGTCTTGCGCTCATCAGTGATGGCGTACAGCCAGGTGATCGGGTGGTGACCTCCGGCCAGCTCAAGCTGGCAAATGGCACCCGGGTGAAAATTGTTGAAGACGACACCCTCGCGCCACCTGCGAAATTGCCCCGGCTATAGGAACAGCACAATGAAATTCACTGACATTTTTATTCGACGCCCGGTGTTGTCGATATCGATCAGTTTGCTGATTTTGCTGCTGGGTGCACAGGCCTTGCTCGATATGCAGGTGCGCCAGTATCCGAAACTGACCAATACAGTGATCACGGTCACTACACCTTATTATGGTGCCAGTGCTGACCTGATACAGGGCTTCGTCACCCAGCCGCTGCAACAGGCCGTGGCCGAAGTGGAGAATATCGATTTTGTGCAATCCCAGAGTATGCAGGGGATGAGCCTTATTACCGCGCAAATG
>JBATHJ010000239.1:0-6158 GCA_049666625.1 Gammaproteobacteria bacterium
GCATCGCCACCAGTTGATGCGGGTTTGCATCGGTTATACCGGTGTAATTCTTGACCTGGCTGTACTGGTTTACGTGATTTCTTGTCGTTGTCATTATTGCCACCATTTATGCTATGAATACACGATTATTATCGTCATCGGTGAATTATTCTTAATAGATTATCTTGATTTGTTTAGCGTCAATGACGGTAACTGGGCAAGTTGCGAGGTAAGGAATGCACTCGTATTTTGAAACTGGCTAACCAGGGTATCCAGCGCAGAAAACTGTGCACGGTAGCGCGCTTCAACCTGGGTCAGGCGGCGCTCAATATTGAGTTGCTGATCCGTTATATCGCTAATGCGATCGTTCAGGCCTTCAGTTCGTGAATTTAACAGGCCACTACTGCTGATCCAGTTATCAGATAATGTATACAGGCGATTTGCAAAACCGTCGCCATCGGCAGCCAGCAACTGCGCTACGCCATCTGGATCTGTCTCTATTGCGGTTGTCAGAATGTCTGAATCAACCTGCATACTACCGTCTTTCTGGATACTCAATCCAATTTGCGAAAGTACACTATAACTGCCTGTTGTCGCAGGTGTATTGAGTACAGATATAATCTGGTTCTGTAGCATTGACAATACATTATCAGTGCCCAGGCTACCGGAGCGTTGAGTGCTTATCGTAGTGCGGAGTTTATTATAAGCATCAGCCAGACCCTTAACCAGGTTTTCTGCAGCTGCGGTGTCCTTGGCAACTGAAATGCTATAGCTATTTCCCGGGTCAGCCTTTAGTAAATCAAATGTTATTCCTGCAATGACATCATCGATTGAATTCCCGGGCCGCGTGATGGTATAACCATCAACGCTAAATTCAGCATCGAGTTCATCAAGATTACCGCCTATATCATTCAGCGTCTCAAAATCAAAAGTATTTGCCTTTATATTTCCGTCGTATGAGAAAGTGATGGCATTTGCCGATCCTATGTCATCAGAGTTAAGTATAAGTTTCTGACTGCCATCATTACCATTTATAATGGTCGCTTTAAGCCCAGGATTATTTACATCATTGTTAATGGCATCGCTGACTTGCGACAATGTCAGCGCAGTGTTCAGGTCAATAGTAATGCTATCCTGCGAGTCAGCCCCCACCTGGATAGTAAGTGAATCGCCAGATGTACCGCCCATGACATCTGTCGCTAATAATTCTTTGGATGCCAGCCGATGGTTCTCAGCGAGCCTGTTTACTTCGATACTATAGCTGCCGAGCTCGGGCTCATCCGTAGATGTTATTTTGACAATGCTGTCATCTGTACTCGTAGTTTTGTATTTGTCGAGCGAGTCAAGCGAATTAAGGCTGCTAAGGCTCGACTGAAATGCGGAAATTCCGGACACCAGTTCACCGTAGGCGCTTATTTTTGACGTGATCAGCTGGCTTTTTGCCTGCAGGATTTCTAGCGGTCGGCGTTCGACCGACATCAGTCCGTTAATAATGCCACTTACATCCAGACCGGATCCGATACCTGTAGATGATAATGTTGGCATGATGAGACCTCTATATAGCCGCCTTGTTCAAGCAGGACGGCTTATGCGTGATAAATGGATGTCATTGAAAATCGTTACCATATTAACAAAGCAAATATGGTGCCAGATCATGCGAAGGTATCGAATATTTCCAGGTCGCCACCCTGCACCAGCTTGCTTGCCAGGTACAAAGCTTCTTCTTCAGGTATTTGCCTGATAACTTCCTGTGTTTCGCTATTTAACACCGTTATGACAGTACGGCCACTGTTCTCGTCGATGCTAAACTGCAGTTGTCTATGGACGGTTTGTGCACGCGAATTCATCAGGTCTGCTGCCTGATCGAGATTTTCTGCTGTGTCGGCAACTTTTGGCTTTTCAGGCGGCAATTGTTTTCCGCCATCCGGCAATTCCTGTACTGCCTTTACCCGGTCGATCTTGTCGATTGCCGTGACACGCCTGTCGCTAAATGCACGTATATCGCTAGTATCTATTTCAGTAGTCATAATTACACCTGTGATCCTTCAATACATCCGGGGCACGATTGCCCCGGATATATCAATCAAGCGTTTTGGATTACTGTAACAGCGCCAGTACGCTTTGTGGTGCTGAGTTCGCCTGTGCAAGCATGGCGATGCCAGCCTGCTGCAGGATCTGCGAACGTGTCAGGTTTGCAGTTTCAGCTGCAAAGTCTGTATCCTGAATACGTGATCGAGCTGCTGATACGTTCTCGGACACATTCGTCAGGTTGGAGATGGTGAACTCAAGACGGTTCTGAATCGCACCCAGATCAGCACGGCTGTCAGAGACATAACGCAAAGCCTCGTCAAGTACTGATAACGCGTTGTTTGAACCAGACTGAGTCGACACGTCTACGTTGGCTACGCTCGCCAGGGTACCACTCAATGTAGTAATACCTGTGCCGGCAAACGAGTCAACTGTACCTGTGACCGTGAATGAAGATGAAGAGCTCATGCTCACCTGGCCACCAAATACACCGCTGTCAGTAGCGACACCAGGCGCTGCGATGGTATCTTCCGTCAGAGTGATGCCAGCCACGTCGAACACGGCCACACCATCACCAACACTGTTGGTAACGGTATCGATAGTAATATCGTCACCATCTGAGTTTGACAGTGTCAGCGTACCACTGGTGTTCAGCTCGGCGCTAACACCTGTGCTGGCGCTTTCAGCATTGATTGCATCACGCAACCCGGAATAGTCCGAGTCAGATGTCAGCAGGTAGGAGATAGTCGAAGCACTGCCGGTTGCAGTACCCGTGCCATCGGTTGCTGACAGGTTAAATGTTACTGTGTCACCAGTGCCGGTGGCAGCATTGTAAGCAAGATCAATGCTGGTTGCTGCCGAAGCAGTGACGCCAGTAGAACTGACCTTGGCATTGATCGCTGCAGCCATTTCAGAAGCTGTCGCATTGCCAGCGTAAGTAACATCAGAAGCTCCTACGTTACCAGTAATCGTAACAGTATCACCTACAACACCATTACCAGCCGGAGCCGCTGCGGCAGCTGCCACACCGACGTTGGTAGCACTCGCCGACTGGTAAGCGCCCATGCTGTTCGCTGACAGGTTACCGATAGTCACCGATATAGTTTCATTCGCATTAGAACCCACCTGGAATTTCTGTGCTGCAAATGTGCCGTCCAGAATGTTATTGCCATTGAACGTGGTCGTGCTGGCAATACGATTCAACTCGGACTGCAGCTGGGTGATTTCTTTCTGCAGGTTACCGCGGTCAGCAGTACTGTTAGAGTCATTCGCAGACTGCACTGCAAGTTCACGCATACGCTGCAGAATGTTGGTCGATTCCTGCATACCGCCTTCAGCGGTCTGCGACAGTGAAATCGCATCATTCGCATTTCTGACTGCCTGGTTCAGGCCGCGAATCTGCGAAGTCATACGGTCTACGATACCAAGACCCGCTGCGTCATCTTTTGCACTGTTAATACGTAAACCTGTTGACAGACGCTGGATCGATGTTTCCAGGCCCATGCTGGTTTTGCTCACGTTGCGCTGTGCGTTCAATGAGCTGATGTTGGTATTAATGACTAATGCCATGGTGTTTCTCCAAATATTGTGTGCTGTCCCGTGGGAGAGCATGATGTATTTGGCGGATATACCTCAAAAGTCCAGATATTTACCGCCTCCATCCACTTTTACGGCATACAAATGTATAACTTTAGTGATCTGGAGAAACTGGAAGGGTTTTTTTCTGAATCTGCTGAATTGATAGATTGCATCTATCTGGAATGATTCTATGTCTAAGCTGCAGCGATCAGCGTCAGGCAGAAAACGTGCCTTTGTCCCTGCACTCGCGGATAATAATTACAAAAACTATTAGTCAGGTCTATTCCACTAGCTATTTAGTTTAAGGTATCACTGGAGATGAAATTTCAAATGCAAACTTTAACTTTTTTGTCATTGTAGTTATCTGAAAGCTTATTGTTAGACTGAAACAGCTAAGTCACTGGATTCCGGCATTCGCCGGAATGACACGTTAGCGGGAGAGCAGTGTGCCTTTGTGTATTCGACTGTTACAGGTAATTAAACAGTGACAGCCCCTGGATTTTGATATAACTCTGCTGCGAAGCCTGCAATGCCAGCATTTGTTGTTCGAAACGGCTCACCGCCTCGGCATAATCCAGGTCCTGCAGCTGAGAACGGTTTTCCTGCATCAACAGTGAGAATGATTCGTTGGCGCCGCGCTGGTTTTCTATTGCATTCATACGTGCGCCGATAGACGAACGTGTCGTGGTCACTGCTTCAAGCGCTGAATCGAGTCGGGTCAGGGTTATCGGTGACGGGTTATCAACGTCCAGGTCTGCAGCAAATTCATACAGGGTCTCAAAAATACTGCCAATACCACCGGCACCATCATCGACACGCATGAATACGGCATCACCGCTATCACCAATTGACACTTTTCGGTTGGGGCCGATTTGTAAACTACGCACACCCTGGTCACCGTTGTAGCTGAAGTTGCCGACACCGTCATGCGTAAAAGGCTCGGTACCCACCTGGTAACCTGCAAACAGGTATTCGTCGTTTGAATCCCGGGTATTGGCAAGCTGGATCACGCCATCGAGACTTTCTTTAACTTCGAGCGCAATCGCAGCACGATCTGCAGCGCTCAGGGTATCGTTACCGGCCTGCACCGCCAGTTCTCGTACACGTTGCAATATATCACCGACACTGATCATGATGCTCTCTTCGAGAGCAAGACGTGCATCAGCATGATCGGCATTGCGCTGGTATTGCGTACTGGTTTCAATCGCCTGTTCAAGTTTGAGCACACGCGTGGCAGCCGAAGGATCATCACTCGGCGCAAGAATTCGTTTTCCTGTGGACAGTTGCAACTGGGTTTTCGCCAGGCTTGACTGGGTTTCAAGCATAGAGTTCACACCCTGCCTGTAGATCTGGCCTGTGGATATGCGCATGCCTATCTCCTCACCGCATTGAGCAGTGTATCAAACAGTGAATTTGCCGTAGATATGACCTGGGCTGCAGCCTGGTATGCCTGCTGGAAACGCACCAGGTTGGCTGCTTCTTCGTCGAGGTTGACGCCGGATATGGCATCATGCGAGGCATTGACGCGTTCGAGTACGCCTTTATGGGCAAGTCGATTTTGTTCAGCCTGTCGCGTACCCGTACCGACATCGACAACCAGCGAATTGTAACTGTCGGTAATACTCGCCGTACCACCACTCATCAGCTTGCTGGTTGCCAGCCCGGCAATTGCGAGTGCATTTCGATTGTCTCCGCTGCCACCGGTGTTAAATTCGGTGCTGAACTCATCGCCCGCAGCAGGCGCGCCGCTCAGTCGCATCCGGTAGCCATCATCAATGCCACCGGGTGTTGGAAATATGTCACCGCCGCTTGCCGGGTTGTAGGCAATACCGGCTTCGAGCAGCACTGGCACAGCAGGATTCGTGTTGTCGTAAACATCATAACTGTTCGCTGCTGTGAAGCGCAGCATTAAGGGTGGCGTCAACTGCCCCGGCGTTGCCTGGAAAGCCGGGTTAGTGATATCACTGACCGAGCCCGGACTGATACTTCCCGAACCCGTGTTGCTATTCGCGGCCTCGCTTCTTATCGGTGCAGCAGTCGCAATTTGCCGGCTGCTACCAAGCGCAAGATCAATCTCGCGCGCGCCGTTGCGCGTCGGACGGACCTCGTAAGTATCACCCGCTGCAGGTGGCACATTGATGACAATACTGAGACCGTCTGCCACAAACGGATCAACCGCGGTACCGGAACCTGTCATTGGAATAACTTGCCCGGTATCGTTGCGTGACAAGCTCCATACACCCGTATTGAACTGAAGTTCATAATCCTGGTTTGTCAGCTGGGCAACATCATCAAAACCAATACTGACATTGCCGGGTGCTCCCGCAATGCTGATGACCTGTGGCTGCGCCACAGAAAAGAAATCAAGCCCCAGCGCGCCATCAATATCAACGCCCTCTTTATGTTGCTGATTAACAAAATCAGCCATACCGATTGCAACCAGTCCAAGACTGTTACTGGCCTGGTCGAGCATGTTGTCGCGAAAGCCGAGTACGCCACCCATGCGACCACCGGTGAGCTGTTTTGTCACCGGCGTCAGGCTGCCATTACTGTTCTTGAGTGCTATGCCAAGC
>JBATHJ010000240.1:0-1793 GCA_049666625.1 Gammaproteobacteria bacterium
CCTCTGAGCTGGAAACCGCACCCTCGATTTTTCCCTTGATGCCCGCAAGCAGGTCGATGAAGTGGTTCACGGTCGAACCGGTACCAACACCGACGATGGCATCGTTTTTAACATACTCCAGCGCGGCTTCAGCGGCTTTGCGTTTCATTTCATCCTGGGTCATGGTTTCACCTGTATTTTGAGCCTGTAAATTTAATCGCTGATTCTACCGCACCCCTGAGGTTAATTGACAGGCGCGTGCTCGGCTGGGCAGCGTGATACCGGGGCATCGCCAGTTGCATACGCAGTGCCAGGCATGTCACGCGTCTCTCGCTCCCGCTACGGCGCTCTGCTATAGTCTGGGCATACAGCCTGGTCTACCGCCGGCGTTCCAGAAGTCTGACCTTAAATGACATACAAATATATCGAAAAAATCCTTGCGGCCCGCGTCTACGACGTTGCCATGGAATCACCACTGGATCTTTCACGTACCCTGAGCAAGCGCCTGAACAATCAGGTATTGCTCAAGCGCGAGGATTTGCAAAGTGTATTTTCCTTCAAGCTACGCGGTGCGTATAACAAAATCTACCTTTTGAGCCGCCAGCGGGAACTCGCGGGAATAGTGGCAGCATCTGCCGGTAATCATGCCCAGGGCGTGGCGCTGGCTGCGAGCACGCTTGGTATTCATGCCACTATCGTCATGCCCAAGACCACGCCTGCCATCAAGGTGAAAGCGGTGCAGTCGTACGGCGCCAGGACCATACTGATGGGCGACACCTACGATGATGCGTACGAACACGGCCAGGCGCTGGCGAAAGAAAAAAAACTTGAATTCGTTCATCCCTATGATGATCCGGATGTCATTGCCGGCCAGGGTACGATTGGCGTTGAGATACTGCGCCAGCATCCTGATGACATCGAAGCTGTTTTTATCCCGGTGGGTGGTGGCGGCCTGATTGCGGGTGTCGGGACGTTCATAAAATATTTGCGGCCGAACACGAAAATTATCGGCGTCGAGCCGGATGATGCTGCGTGCATGGCAGAAGCACTGAAAAAAAACCGCCGCGTGATACTCGATCGCGTCGGAATTTTCGCCGACGGCGTTGCCGTGCGCCAGGCCGGTCGTGAAACCTTTCGCCTCGCCAAAAAATGCGTCGATGAAGTTATCACCGTGAGTACTGATGAAATTTGCGCAGCCATCAAGGATATTTTTGACGATACGCGATCAATTGCCGAACCTGCAGGTGCACTCGCAGTTGCCGGGCTAAAGCGTTATGTCGAGCGTGAAAAAATAACACATAAAACTCTGGTGGCGATCAACAGCGGTGCAAACATGAATTTTGACCGTTTGCGTCATGTTTCAGAGCGTGCCGAGCTGGGTGAACAGCGCGAAGCCCTGTTTGCAGTCACCATTCCCGAACGCCCGGGCAGTTTCCGTGAATTCTGCAAAACCATCGGCCGTCGTGGCATCACCGAGTTCAATTACCGGTATTCAGATGTAACCGATGCGCAGGTGTTCGCCGGTGTGCAACTGAGCGACGGCGCAGCTGAAAAAGAGGCATTGATTCAAAACCTGAAAAAAGGCGGTTACCCGGTGCTGGACATGACCGATAACGAAATGGCAAAAATACACGTGCGCCACCTGGTGGGCGGACGCTTTGCCGGTTTGAGTGACGAAGCACTGTATCGTTTCGAGTTTCCGGAGCGCCCCGGCGCACTGCTCGAGTTCCTGACCAGTATTGGCAAACGCTGGAACATCAGCCTGTTCCACTACCGCAATCACGGCGCGGCCTATGGTCGTGTGCTGGTGGGTT
>JBATHJ010000241.1:0-3462 GCA_049666625.1 Gammaproteobacteria bacterium
GCCAGTAATTTTCCAGGAGCATGCCACTGCTGCTAACGTCCTGCAGTGGCATTTCACCTGGGATGCACAAAAAATAAAGCCAGCGACAGACATAATGTCTGTCGCTGGCCAGTTACTCACACAACACACTAAGGCGTGTTGTGTTTATGCATAAAACGCCGAACTATTCGTCGGTGACGTCCATCGCCTGGAATTCAGCCATATCAAGCTTGCCGTCATTGTTGTCATCGCCGTCTTCAAAGTTTTCAGCGATGTCTGTATTTGCTTCGGCTTCTTTCGGGGTCAGTACACCATTGCCGTCTTTATCAAGCTTTTTGAACAGCTCGACAGATGGATTGGCACTGGCAGTCTGCGCGAACAACGCCGCACAAAATGCCGCAGTGGTAATTAAAGTATTCAATGTTTTCATTTTGGCTACCTCTAGCTTTTGGAAACGGTACGCACTACATTAGCGCAGCGTGATTCTCGACAAGCCGGACGACGCATTTACGTCAGCCACAGTCTGGGGGAGGTACCGATGCAAATTTTCTGCACGCGCACAACTATATGCTTACTGCAGACGACCACAAGGGGTTTGAAAAATATATTTTTTCAGGCTGGCGGCCAATCAGGCGGGAACTTTTTCCTGCCGGGCTAATAGAGTGCCGCCAGGGGGCACACGCAGCGCTACGGTTGACAATATCCTCCCCCCAGCGCTGGATAAAGGCATACTCGGTGAATGGCAGGCCATGTTTGTAGCCGATTGAGCCATTCCCGTGTTTTATTGACGTGCATCAATTACATGTGCATGATTATCATTACAAACAGGCATAAGATAAAACCCAGTCACCTGCTGTCATGCGCCATAACAAACCCCGCCCAAGGGTCGCCTGGCAGCAACCTGTATAACCACCTAATCACACATGACATGCCGCTCGTAAGTCTGTCAGGAGATCAATATTTTGGAAGCGACCGCCCCTGAAAAACAAGCCGCCAGCACTACGTCGAGTACACGCTTTGTGTATGCATTTAAAGACGGTGATGGCAAGAACAAGAAACTGCTCGGCGGCAAAGGCGCCAACCTGTGCGAAATGACCCAGATCGGCATTAACGTGCCACCCGGGTTTGTCATCAGCACCGAAGCCTGCCTGAGTTACCTGGCAAACGCGAACCGTGATATGCCGGCTGAGCTGATGGACCAGGTGCACGCCGAGATCAAGGCAGTGGAACAGGCCACCGGCAAGAGCTTTGGTGATCCGGATAACATGCTGCTGTTATCGGTGCGCTCGGGTTCAGCGCTTTCCATGCCGGGCATGATGGACACCATCCTCAACCTTGGACTCAATACCGCCACCCTGCCCGGCCTGATTAAACAAACCGGCAACGAACGTTTCGGCTGGGATGCGTATCGCCGCTTTATCCAGCTGTTCGGCAAGGTCGCGCTGGGCATTGCGGATGAAAAATTTGATAAACCTTTCGAAGCCCTGAAACAACGCGAAGGCGCAAAAGCGGACATCGAACTGTCTGCCGACAACCTGCGCGAAATCAGCTCGGTGTTTCTCGATGTGGTTAAAAATGCGACCGGTCGCCCCTTCCCCGAAGATGTCTACGAACAGCTGACGCTGTCGATCAAGGCGGTGTTCAATTCGTGGTCGGGCAAACGCGCGGTGGATTATCGTCGCGAATTCAAGATCACGCCCGATATGGCCAACGGCACCGCGGTGAATATACAGACCATGGTGTTCGGCAACATGGGCGATGACTGCGCCACCGGCGTGGGTTTCACGCGTAATCCTGCCACCGGCGAGAACGTCATGTTCGGCGAGTTCCTGGTCAACGCCCAGGGCGAAGACGTGGTTGCCGGCACTCGCACCCCCAAACCGGTGCATGAACTCAAAAATGTCATGCCCGAAATGTACAAGCAGCTGGTGGCGCTGCGTGACCGGCTGGAAAACCATTATCACGAAGTGCAGGATTACGAGTACACCATCGAAAAAGGCATCCTGTTCTGCCTGCAAACCCGTAATGGCAAAATGAATGCCGCCGCGCGCGTGCGCACCTCGGTGGAAATGGTCAAGGATGAACTCATCAGCCGCCAGGAAGCCATCCTGCGCGTCAATCCGGAAGAACTCGACCAGATGTTGCACCCCATGCTCGATCCTAATCACAAGGCATTGTCCGTGGTTCAGGGTCTGCCGGCATCCCCGGGTGCGGCTTCGGGCAAAATCGTGTTTGATGCCGACCGTGCCGAACTGGCCAAGCAGAATGGCGAACTGGTGATCCTGGTGCGCGAAGAAACCAAGCCCGAAGACATCCACGGTTTCTTTGCGGCGGAAGGTGTACTCACCAGCCGTGGCGGCAAAACTTCACACGCTGCGGTAGTAGCACGCGGCATGGGCAAACCCTGTGTCGCCGGCGCTGAAGGCATCAAGGTCGATGTTGAAAAACACATCGCACAGGTGGGCGATACCATTTTGCACGAAGGTGATGTGATTACCATTGATGGTGGTAACGGCCATGTCTACCTCGGCGAAATCCCCACCGTGCCGCCGAAGTTTTCAGACGACCTGCGCACCCTGCTGAGCTGGGCCGATGAATACGCAAAACTCAAGATCATGACCAATGCCGACACCATCGAAGCCGCTACCCAGGCGGTCGATTATGGCGCCATGGGCATCGGCCTGTGCCGCACCGAGCGCATGTTCAATGCACAGGACAGATTGCCGATTGTGATCGACATGATTATTGCTAATAGCAAAGAAGCGAGGCAGGAAGCACTCGACCGACTGCGCCCGATTCAACGCAACGACTTCAAGGCGATTCTCAAGATCATGGCACCAAGACCGGTGACCATCCGCCTGCTGGATCCGCCGATTCACGAATTCCTGCCCAACGAGAAACAGCTCGAGCAGGAAATCGAACACCTGACGCAACTGCGCGGTGCGGTTGAAGGCGTGAATGACCTGGTCAATACCATGCAGTTGCTCAAACGCGAAGCCGATGTCAGGCAGATGCCCGCACCCTTTGGGCCCGGCGGTCGCGAACTGGTGGATGCTGCGATTGCGAAGAAAACCCAGATGCTGCACAAGGTGCGCGAACTGTTCGAAGTCAACCCGATGCTGGGTCACCGCGGTGTGCGCCTCGGTATCACCTACCCTGAAATTTACGCCATGCAGATTCGCGCTGTACTCGAAGCCGAAGCCGAATGCCAGAAAGAAGGCTTTGACGTACACCCTGAAATCATGGTGCCGCAGGTCTGTACCGGGCAGGAACTGCACTGGGTGAAAGACATTGTCGATCGCGTTAAAGCTGAAGTCGAAGCTGAATACGGTGTACAACTGAAATTCAAGTTTGGAACCATGATCGAAGTGGTACGCGCCTGTATGCGCGCCGGACGCCTGGCAGAAATCGCCGAGTTCTTCTCCTTCGGCACCAACGATCTGACCCAGTCGACTTTCTCGTTCTCACGCGAAGACGCCGAAA
>JBATHJ010000242.1:0-2609 GCA_049666625.1 Gammaproteobacteria bacterium
TGACCAACAACAGTCAGTGTCTTGCGCCGACCATTGATCGTCGCCCGCAAGGTGTCGCCCTGTTGAAGATTGTGTGCACGCGCGAATTCTTCACTGAGCAATACTTCGTTATCACGCCCCGGTTCAAGCAAGCCGCCTTTGCGCAGGTAAACCTGGTTCAATAAGCCGGGGCTGTTGTCGGGCAGCGACAACAAATGCCCGCTCACCGGGTCATCAAAACCTTCCACATCAAGATTGACATAAGCTAGTACCCGGGTTTCCACTTTATCAACACCCGGAATGTCTTCAATGCGCTGCACGAGCGACAAGGGCGCGCGCTTGAGCGTGGCGAACACCTCGGCAAAGTGATGATCGCGGTAGTAAGACTCACGCGTTTGATAGAGTGAATCGAGCGTGCTCAATGACATGATATAAATCGCCACGCCACCGCCAATCACCAGTGCAATCGCCAGCGCCTGCATACGCATGCCCCAGAGTTCGCGCCAGAGTTTTTTATCGAGTGCTTTCACATTGACTTACCAGCTGAGCTCGCGTGGCGCGAGCCGGGTTTCATTGCTATAGACCTGGCTGATTTGACCATCGGACATGTGAATCACCCGGTCGGCCATTTTTGCAATACCTACATTGTGGGTAATGACAGCCGTGGTGGTACCCAGCTCCTGGTTAACGCGCTGCAGCGCTTCAAGCACCACGATACCGGTTTTGGAATCGAGCGCCCCGGTGGGTTCGTCGCATAACAGCACATCGGGGTTCTTGGCAATCGCGCGTGCTATGGCGACACGCTGTTGTTCACCACCGGAAAGCTGTGCCGGGAAATGATCGATCCGGGCTTCCAGTCCCACCAGTCGCAGGGCATCGATCGGCTGCATTGGAGATCTGGCGATTTCGGTGACCACGGCGACATTTTCACGCGCCGTGAGGCTGGGGATTAAATTGTAAAATTGAAACACGAAGCCAACGTGGTAACGTCGGTATTGGGTCAGCTCATGCTCGCTGGCGCGAGTCAGATCGCGCACCTGGTCACCGCCACCATAAAGCACATGGCCATCGGTAGGTGTATCCAGGCCGCCGAGGATATTCAGCAGGGTGGATTTCCCGCTCCCCGAGGCGCCCAGCAATACCGCAAATTCACCCCGGTACAGGTCCAGATCGACGCTACGCAGGGCATGCACCTGCACTTCACCCATCTGGTAAATTTTGGTCAGGCCGTGGACGTGAAAAACAACATTGTCGGCCAGTTGATCAGCGTGGTTTTGTACCAATTGCGTCATTGTCCTGTTGTTCCTGTTCTGGATATCAAGCAGCCATGCGCTGCTGTACGTATCGCGACAGCACTCACATCCACCGCACCGACGTCAGCCCGCCACCTGAGCTCTGTCACCTGAAAACATAACATACATGTGGTTTGTCATTACAAGCTGTAGATCAGGATAGATCGATATTCTGGAATATATTATTCTGACGAGAGGATGGTACGTGACGCATGATATGTGCCACAAATTGCGGCTATGTTGGCGGGTATTGTCCAGCACCAGGATGCTGCTGGTATCGCTGTATATGTGTCTACCAGGTTCACGCACTGGCCAGGACAACATCGATAACAAGATCAACCGCTCTGAAGGGATCAGTCATTAGAAGCTATTTGCCACAGAGATCACAGAGCTAAAAGCTGGAAAAAACTATATCCGCGAAAAACGCAAAGGACGCAAATAATGCTTTATGTAGAAAGCAGCGTGGTGTTTGTGCATTGCCGCACATATTTGTGGCATCGCTTTTAGCAATACTTAATATTTTCTTCGCGTCCTTCGCGTTATTCGCGGACAAACTTATTAAGTTTTTACCTCTGCGTACTCTGTGACCTCTGTGGCAAACGTTTTTTCAGGCTTATCCAGCATTAGAAAAGTTGATATTGTAATCTGCTGAAACTGGCTGAGGGATTGTAAACGCTGGCAATGCCCACTTGCTGTTATCGCAGCTGCGAACGGTATTCACACGCCTGATGTATCAAGCGCCGCCTTTGATGATCTGTAATGGACTGTATTTACTGTTGCGACGGCTGTTCATTTCAAGCAGGTCCTGAAATGGCATCGGTTTCGCATATAAAAACCCCTGGAACACATCACAATTGTGTGTGCGCAAACACTCCGCCTGTGCCAGCGTTTCAACACCTTCGGCAATGACTTCAATTTTCAGGCCGTGCGCCATGGCAATGATAGCGCGCGTGATCGCCATATCTTCACTGCTTTGGGGCAATCCTGATATAAAACCTCTATCTATCTTGAGCTTATTAATCGGGAAGCGTTTTAAATAGCTCATGGATGAATACCCCGTACCAAAATCATCAATGGCAATATGCACACCGAGGTTTTGTAATCGGCTAAGATTATCGACCACGAATTCGCCATCATGCATCAGCGTACTTTCCGTCAGTTCGAGCTCGAGATACCTGGGTTCAAGACCTGCCCGCTGTAAGGCGAGACTGACTTCGTTAGTAAATCCACCATCACGGATCTGAAGACCGGATATATTTATCGCAACGGTAAATTCACTTAAGCCGGCGTTGACAAGCTGCTTGCCGTGCCGACATGCGGATTGAATCAGCCATTGAC
>JBATHJ010000243.1:0-8907 GCA_049666625.1 Gammaproteobacteria bacterium
GACAATTACAGTTACTGGGATAACACTTTAACCAACCCCAACCGCACGCTCAGCACCACGTCCGGCGCCAGTTACGAGCAGTACGGCACGCTACCGACCACGCTCGACGCCGCCAAATCAGCCGTCGCTGCACACCCGCGCCTGACCTCGCATGTCATCGGTCTCGGTTCTGCGATCAATGCCAGTGAACTGACGCAAATTGCACAGGCAGGCAACGGTACGTTTCAGGCCAACCCCAGCAGCCAGAATATCGGCGCGCTGTTCCAGCGCGTGTTAAATGAATTCACCACCATCCTGGCGCGTGGCGCCGAAATTCCGTTACCGCCGGGTGACTATGAATTCACCCTGAGCGTCAAAAACAAGGCAGGCGGCAGTCCCGTCAACTACAAGTTCATGATGCATGCCGGTGATCCGCAGGCCGGGGTGATTAGTACGCCCTGATTTTTCTAAAGACTGGTGACGCCTGGTGAGCGATTTGAACTGCTGTTTAATTGCTCATCAACTGGCCGAGTTTTTCGCCGTAAAATACCCGTGCGACTTCGATGTTCCGCGGATCAACCGATCCTAACAGGTCAGCATACACAACCATGGCATCGGCCACGTCGCCGCCGCGGTATTTCCAGAACATCCTGTAGAGGGCAATTTCACCGCCATCATCTTTGCGTAAGCGCATCTCCGAAGGCAGCAACGAAGGACCTTCCTGGTCAATATACACGGTGATTTTTTGCGGAACCATGTAGCGCGTGGTTTTCGCCACCGCCACTTCGCCACCCCAGACCGCGTTGTATTGACTAATATCGACAGCCTTCCACCAGTCTGCCTGGTCCGAGGTGTAGCGCCCGACCAGCAGTCTGGGTTTGAGGGTTTCCAGGCAGGCTTCGACCCAGCGATCGAACAGGCGTTTTTTCTGCGCCAGTCGGCGCTGCATTTTACCCGGCTCGACCAGGAAGCCGCCCAGTTTCAGGTCCTGCAAAACCTGGCCGACCGTGCCCAGTGCAACACCCGCCGCTTGCGCGATATCCCGGTAGGATGCATTGAGTAGCTCTGGCTGCGTGAACAGCGCATGCACGATCTTGAGTCCACCCGGTTTAAAAGCGCGACCTCGCGATTGTATCGCCGGCAGGCGCGCCGGCCGATTGCCCTTGATGAACACATGCAGCGGCTTTTCATTAATCAGCGCATTGCCGGCGGTGTCGATGAAGGGAATATCAAGTGCTCTCAGCCTGTCTGCCATAGCTGGATTGACGTGATCCGCCACCAGTATGCCCTTGCCCGGCAACTGCCGAACCTGTTCGACCAGGGCGCCGAAGTTGGCCTGTGGCGCCCACTTTTTCACACAGCCAACAAAGCGCAGAGCAGCGTAACCCTCGACCTCGATGATGGCATCAATCACCTCATCGGCCATGCCGGCTTGTTGCTCGATGAGATTCAGCCTGATCCCGGTCTGGCGTTGTAGCTGCTCAATTGCTGTTGCAAGTAATTGCGCGTCAAAGGTCTGCCTAGTCACGTTGTTTTCTCAATATAATATATGTACGATAATAATGAACATTAATTAAACTAGAACATATCATCTTCTACCGCTTACATCACGCATTTTATATGCTCAAATATATATGTTCATTAATAATGTACATAAATATTACCTGTCACCCAGGCATCGATTTATTCTTTACCAACAAATCCAGGTTGTTAGCAACACTCGCCCCCTGGCGATGATTTTTCGCACTCTAGCACTTTGCCTTGCACGCAAATGCAGCGTAGTGTTAGCGCTTAAAATCAACCAGACAATCGACGGGAGACAGATATGGGCGCAGAAAAAATAACGAAATACCCGGGTAAAAATATCGATGTACAGTGGGACGGTCGGCTTTGCATCCATATCGGCGAATGCGGCTATGCACAGGGCGAACTCTTTGTCGGTGGTCGCGACCCCTGGTGCCAGCCCGACCTGGTCGATGACGATAATGTCAGGAAGGTGATCAGGCGCTGCCCCTCGGGCGCGCTGAGCTATAACGACAAGGCTGGCGGCGACAACGAAAAGCCGGCGAAAAACAACACCGTCCAGGTGGTCTACAACGGGCCACTATTTGTGCATGGCGAGCTGGACATCAAAAACGCGCCGACCGACATGCCCGGTGTCAAATTCCGCGCCGCACTATGCCGTTGCGGTCAGTCAAACAACAAACCGTTCTGCGACAACAGCCACCTCAAAGCCGGCTTTCAGGACTACGGCGCAGTGGGTGAAACCGGGGAAGACACGCAGTCAAAGGGTGGCGCCCTGACAATTAAATTTGCACCAAATGGCCCCATGATTCTGTCCGGAAACTTCGCCATCATTGCTGGCAGCGGACGCGTTGCCTGGCATGGCAAGCAGGCAGCCTTGTGTCGTTGCGGCCAGTCGAAAAATAAACCATTCTGCGATGGCAGTCATACAGCTGCGGGATTCATTGCTGACTGATATTTTGGTTAATTACGCTCGATACAGACTGAGATTCGACTAAGCATAAAAGATGTACGTCAGCGCATAACGCGAATTTATCTATTTATACGCGTACTGTCCGAGCGCTAATACAAAGTTATTTTACTTCGCATTGTTTTGCGTTGTTTGCAGACGATTGCCTTGTGGTAACTGGCGTTCTTGCACCGGTTTCAATTTCTATCATTCCCAGCCCCTTTGGTTCCTTATTCGATCCAGTCGAATTGACCTGGCCGCAAAAACACCTTCAACTTCGATCCCATAGGGATATGTCCGGCCAGCACCGGAACACCCAACATGGGTCACCGCAGGTCAACTCTTAGCAGTTTGCGGGCGTTATTCCAGCGCCATAAAGATTCGGTTTTTCCGATGTTTCCCTGCTCATTATTCGTATTTTAAACAAACTTGTTCGAGGCTATGATTACTCCACGGCTAGCAGAATATGCCGGTTTCACCAGGAGAAATTTATGTCAACACAGATATCGACCATTACCCCTGCACAGCTGCATGCAGCACGGCGCCGGGGTCAATATACCGGGCTGCTCGATGTACGCAGCGCAGCCGAATATCGTGCCGGGCACATTCCAGGCGCACAGCTGATTCCTGTAGAACAACTGGCGCCCGAGGCAGTGGCAGAAAGCTTCAAACGCCCCGCGCTTGGACACGATGAAACACTTTATATCACCTGTCATGCCGGACCGCGCGCCCAGCAGGCAGCCGAACGCCTGCAACAGGCGGGCTATAGCAAGCTGGCGCTGGTCGAGGGTGGCACCCTGGGCTGGGAGAAAGCCGGCCTGCCGCTGCAACGCTGCGGTAATGCCATCAGCCTGGAACGCCAGGTGCAGATCGCAATCGGCAGCCTGCTGGTCGCCAAGGTGGTGCTCGGCTTTAGCGTGCACGCCCTGTTTTTTGCGCTCGCGGCGTTGATCGGCGTCGGCCTGATTGTGGCCGGGGTTACCCGCTGGTGCGGTATGGCACAGCTGATCGCGCGCATGCCATGGAACCGTGGCGTCGACTGTTCTGCCAATGCGAACGCCTGACAACTTAACAACCTGGAGGAGACATCATCATGATCTTTCGCCAACTGTTCGATAAAACTTCGAGTACCTACACCTACCTGCTGGCCGAGCGCCAGGGTGGCGAGGCGCTACTGATTGATCCGGTACTGGAAAACACCGCGCAGTATGTCCGCCTTATCGATGAACTGGAACTGAAACTGGTACTGGCAGTGGATACGCATATCCACGCCGACCATGTCACCGCGCTGGGCGAATTACGCGAACAGTCGGGTTGCGCCACGGCGATGGGCGCCATGACCCGGGCCGAATGTGTTTCGGTGCATTTCAACGAGGGCGAGAAACTGCGCGCGGACGGGCTGCAGCTCGATATCCTGTATACCCCGGGTCATACCGATGACTCTTACAGCTTCCTGTTGCCCGATCGCGTGTTCACCGGTGACACCTTATTGATCCGCGGCACCGGGCGCACTGATTTTCAGAACGGTGATCCGGCTGCGCAATACGACAGCCTGTTCGGCAAGCTGCTGACACTGCCTGATAACACCCTGGTGTATCCCGCGCATGACTATAACGGTATGATCGTGAGTACTGTCAGCGAGGAAAAACGCCACAACCCGCGCCTGCAGGTCAGCGGCAAACAGGCCTATGTCGATCAGATGAATGCACTCGAACTGGACGATCCGCGCCTGATGGACATTGCGGTACCGGCCAACCGTGCCTGCGGTGTTCTCAACGCCGCGTAAGCTGAAGTTTCGATCTACTTAAACATAGGAGTCAAACGAAATGATCACGCTCAACTCAATATTGTTCAGCATTGTTGCCGGACTCATCAGCTTCAAGGTCATCATCCTGGCCGCTGCAGCAGTGCTGGCCTTGTACAGTCTTAGCGCACGGATTCGACCGCATACGGTCGCGCCCGCACCTGGCCGTGTACACAGCTCGGCCAGGGCTCGGAAACTGGATGTATACGTCTGAATATCGCCTGAACTGGCAGGGAACAACACATAATGGGACACAGCAGCACAACGTATTTAGCTGGCGTTGCAACAAGAATGGCAGTACTGGCCGGACTGTGGTGGCTTATTGCCCAGGGCCAGCCAGAGGCATGGCTGGTCGGTCTGCCGGCTGTCGGCTTTGCCACTTTCGCGAGTATGCGACTGGGTAACGCTGCCAGGCCGCAACTTGCAATCGGCAGACTGCCTGGCTTTGCTGTGCTGTTCCTGCGTGAGTCGGTACTCGGTGGTATTGATGTTGCACGCCGCACACTGGCACCCACACTTCGAATCAAACCGGGCTTCAGAACGTATCATCTGCAACTGCGTGACCCGCGTGCACGTGTACTGCTGGTTAACTGCATAAGCCTGCTACCCGGCACACTGGCTGCAGACTGCCAGGGCGATCGGGTCGAGCTGCACCTGCTCGACGCGAATGAAAATCCCGATCCACAAATACGGCGGCTTGAACGCGCAATTGCCGGACTGTACCGCTTGCCACTGGAGACAGCTGATGTCTGAGCTGCTCTCACTCGCCGTCATAGTACTGATGCTCAGTCTGTTGCTGGGTCTGCTGCGCATACTCCGCGGTCCAGACGCGGGCGATCGCATGCTGGCCGCGCAGCTGATCGGCACCGCGGGCGTCGGCGTGCTGATGCTGCTCAGCGTTTTGCTCAGGCTGCCGGCACTGATCGATGTCGCGCTGATACTGGCATTACTCGCGGCGGTGGCGGCGGCGGCCTTCACCGGTCAGCAGCGGCAGCGCCGCCATGATTGATGTCCTGTCTTCCATACTGATACTGGCCGGGCTGTTTTTTTATCTCGCCGGCAGCATCGGTTTGTTGCGTCTGCCGGATCTCTATTCCCGACTGCATGCCCTGACCAAAGCCGATAACCTTGGCCTGGGTTTACTCACCGCCGGCCTCGCGCTGCAGGTGCCGACGCTGATGACATCGCTGAAGCTGTTGCTGATCTGGCTGACGGTGCTCGCTGCCAGCGCCACCAGCGCACACCTGATCGCACGACATGCGCGCCAGCAGGAGTCACGACCTTGAACTCAACAGGCCTGTTCGTGTTCGACGGGCTGCTACTGGTTTCGATTGTGAGCCTGGCCTGGGCGGCACTGGCAAGCAACGATGCCCGTCGTAGCGTGATTTTGTTCATGGCATTCGGCCTGGTACTGGCACTGGCCTGGGCGCGACTGCGGGCACCGGATGTCGCCCTTGCTGAAGCCGCCATCGGCGCAGGCCTGTCAGGTGCGTTGTTACTGGCTGCGGTGCGTGATCACGAGCGTAAAACGGCAAGCGCGCGCACTGACAATACACAGCAGCGAAATAATTCAGGGGTAACGACTGCAGCAATTCGATGGGCGGTAACACTGCTGTGCGCTGCACTCGCCGTTGGCCTGGGCTGGGCCCTGGTGCACGTCTTCGAGAGTCCGGCGAATCAGACGCTTGCTCAGGCTGTTTACGACAATCTCGACGCCAGTGGTGTCAGCAATCCGGTGACCGCGGTATTACTCAACTTCCGCGCCTACGACACGCTGCTGGAACTCGCGGTTCTGCTGACCGCAGCGCTCGGTATTTTCGCACTCGGACCGGCGCGTGCCGGCTACCAGTCTGCCGGGCTGATATTCGATGGCCTGACGCGCTGGCTGGTACCGGTGTTGATACTCACCGCCGCTTACCTGTTGTGGGTCGGAGCGCATGCCCCGGGCGGCGCATTTCAGGCGGGTGCCACGCTGGCCGCCGCCGGTGTTGTATTGCGCCTGGCGGGTCGGCACCAGGTCGGCCTGCCTGCAGCGCGTAGCTTACGCGTCGTCCTCGTCGCCGGTGTCGGCGTGTTTTTACTGGTCGGTTTCGCCCTGCTCGTGACTGGCCGGCCGTTCCTCGGCTATCCGCCAGCCTGGGCCGGTAGTCTGATCCTGCTGATCGAAACCGCTGCGATGCTGGCAATCGCCGCGACCCTGGTGTCGGCTTTTGTCGGCGGCGAGCCAGAATCGGCCACGATCGACAACGCGGAAAAACCCCGATGCTGACGACGCAATTACTGTATGCCCTTACTGGATGCGTGATCATGGCACTCGGGCTACGCAGCGCGTTGCTGCACAGTTCACTGTTGCAACGTGTGCTCGCCATCAATGTCATGGGCTCCGGCGTATTCATGATCCTGCTTGCCGTTGCCTACCGTGGTGCCGAAGTGGCGCCCGACCCGGTGCCGCATGCCCTGGTGTTGACCGGCATCGTGGTCGCGGTGAGCGCAACCGCACTGGCACTGGCACTGGCGCGACGCCTGGCTGCGGAGCAAGACCATGACTGATGTCCTCATCGCCCTGGTCACCCTGCCGTTGGCGGCTGCGCTGTTAAGCCTGCTGCTGCCGCGCGTAGCAACGGCGATTACCATTCTCAACGGTGTTGCGACCACGCTTGCCAGCGGCATTTTGCTATACGCTGTCAGCACACAGGGCGCGCTGTCCTATGAACTCGGCGGCTGGACTGCCGGGCTCGGCATCGCGCTGCGTGCCGACGGCCTGTCCGCACTGCTATTAATAATGGTTGCACTGGTCATGCTTGCAGCCAGCGTATATTCCAGCGCTTACTTCAGCAATCGTGCGGCGCGCGCCCGCTTCTGGCCGCTGTGGCTGTTGCTGTGGACCGCGTTGAATGCGCTGTTGCTGTCGGGCGACCTGTTCAACCTGTATGTCACGCTCGAGCTGCTGGGTTTGAGCGCGGTCGCGCTGGCATCGCTCGGCGGCAAGATCGCCGCGGTGCAGGCGGCACTGCGTTATCTGCTGGTGGGGTTACTGGGGTCAATGCTGTTCCTCACCGGTGTGGGCCTTATCTATGCAGGTTATGGAAGCCTGGATCTCGCAGCGCTCTCAGGCATGATCGAGCCTGGACCGATCGCATGGCTGGCACTGAGCCTGATGACCGCCGGACTGCTGTTGAAAACCGCGCTGTTCCCGCTGCATTTCTGGTTGCCACCAGCACACGCGAGCGCACCTGCACCAGTGAGTGCCGCGCTTTCGGCGCTGGTGGTGAAGGCGGCTTTCTACCTGGTGTTGCGCCTGTGGATGGATGTGTTCGCCAATGTGGTGACACCCACGGCCGCCGATCTGCTCGGTGTGCTGGGTGCGGCTGCAGTGCTCTGGGGATCCTGGTGTGCGCTACGGGCGCAACGCCTCAAAGTACTCGCGGCCTATTCCACAGTCGCGCAGCTGGGCTACCTGTTCCTGTTCTTTCCGCTGTTACAGGCATTACCGCCCGGCCCGGCACGTGATGCCGCTGCAGGCGGTTTGATCATGCTGGCGCTGACCCATGGCTTTGCCAAGGCCGGGCTGTTTCTCGCTATCGGTATTATCCAGCAGCGCTCCGGAAACGATAACATTGCTGAACTCGATGGCACCGCGCAGCGACTGCCGGTCACTACCTTTGCTATCGCGCTGGCGGGTGTTGCGCTGATCGGCCTGCCACCGAGCGGTGCTTTCCTCGGCAAGTGGCAGCTGATCGCCGGGTCTTTCGCGACCGGCCAGTGGCTCTGGATAGTGGTGACTGTGGTCGGTTCGTTGCTGGCTGCGGCGTATATCTTCCGCATACTCGGCCATGCTTTTGGCAGTCAGCCTTACCCGAACCAGGCCTTTACGGTGGCGCGTGAAGAATGGCCGGCGCTGATACTCACTGCACTGGCGGCAGTGGTGCTGGGTCTCGCAGGCGCGTCAGTGTGGTCCCTGCTGGAGGCCGGCGCATGAATCTTGACACCAGCTTACCGTTACTGGTGGTACTGAGCTCGCTGCTGCCCGGGCTGGTGATTTTCTTCCTCAGCGAAGGCAGTCACCGTTTGCGCACTGTGCTCAACCTTGCGGGTGCCGGCTTCAAGCTGCTGCTGGTAGGCATATTGATCTGGGGCGTGTTTCACGAACACGCCTACGAGACGCGCTGGACGCTTGCGCCCGGCCTTGACCTGGTGCTGCACGCCGATACGCTATCAGTGTTGTTCGTTACCCTGTCTACAGTGCTGTGGCTGGTGACGACTGTCTACGCCATCGGCTACCTGGAAACCTCGCCGCATCGCAGCCGCTTTTTTGGCTTTTTCAGCCTCTGTGTTTCGGCGACAGTGGGGCTTGCGCTGGCCGGCAACCTGTTGACCTTTGTCATTTTCTACGAGCTGCTGACACTGGCGACCTACCCCCTGATCGCTCACCGGGGTACACCCGAGGCGGTGCGCGGCGCACGCATCTATCTCGCCTATACCCTGGCTGGCGGCGCGCTATTGATGGTGGGCACAGTCTGGTTGCACGTCATCACAGGACCGACCGCTTTCGTCGAAGGCGGTATATTGAGCCAGTTACCGATTGAATATCATCCCCAGCTCAAGGCGATTTTTCTGCTGTTGATACTCGGTCTCGGGGTCAAGGCAGCGC
>JBATHJ010000244.1:0-1683 GCA_049666625.1 Gammaproteobacteria bacterium
TGTGTGTTGCAGCATTAGACTCATCCAGCGGCTCGACATGTGCATGCGCATGCCTGCGCCAGTGATCGCGTACCCGGTTGTGGGTAATGGTGTACAGATAGGTGCGGAAAGTTGCCGAGGGCGTGTAGCGCTGCTTTGCCTGTATCAGGTTTATCCAGATATCCTGGTAGAGTTCTTCCGCGGTGCCGGCATCGAATTGCCTGAGCAGGTAACGGTAGACATCGGCTTTGTATTTTTCGTACAGGCTGTCGAAGGCGCTGGCATCACCGGCCTGGTATTGCAACATCAAGTCCTCATCACTCGCCATGGCCGAAAGCATACCCTGTGCCGGCGAGCGTGCAAAGCCGGCACAGGGTAAATGATGCTCATGCATGGCTGTCAGTCATTGCCGTCGACCTGGCTGAGCGTGTTGCCCTTGCTGACAGTGTGGCTGCCAAGGTTCCGCGCCAGTTTGACCAGCTGGATAAATTCACCGCGATAACCATTTGCATCGTGACCGCGTGCCTTGCGTGATAAGGCCAGCACATCCTCATAACCGAAGTCCTGCAGGTATTCACCGCCGCGCAGCAATTGCCCGAAGCCGGCGACTGCAGCAGCGAAGCGATAGTGCTCGCTGCTGCTGGTTTCGGCATTAATGATGTCGCTGGTTTTGATTGATGACTCAATCAGTTTGCTGCTGTCTTCGCCGGGTTTTTTGTAGCGTAGTTTCAGGTAGGCCAGTTCATCCCTGTTTTGTGCAGTCGTCAGCGGCGTGCCATAACGTAATGCATCAACACGTTTTGCGTCCGAGTCCTGCAGGGTGATTTCATACAATGCGGTCACACTGTGCCCGGCGCCGATTTCGCCAGCATCAATCTTGTCGTTATTGAAATCTTCACGTTTGAGCATCCTGTTTTCATAACCGACAAGGCGGTATTCAGCCACCACGGCAGGATTGAACTCGATCTGGATTTTCACATCTTTGGCGATGGTGAGCAGGGTGGACGACAGCTGGTCGACCAGTACCTTGCTGGCTTCGTTGAGCGTATCAATATAGGCGTAACTGCCGTTGCCGCGATTCGCGAGCTGTTCGGCAAGGTGGTCATTGTAATTACCACTGCCAAAGCCCAGGGTCGACAGGCCAATGCCGGACTTGCGTTTTTCTTCGACCAGGTCCATCAGCTGTTCGAAGCTGGTAGTGCCGACATTAAAATCGCCATCGGTGGCCAGCAGGATGCGATTTACCCCGCCCTTGATATATGAAGATTCGGCGACCTGGTAGGCGAGGCGGATACCAGCTGCACCATTGGTTGAACCGCCCGCGGTTAACTGATCGAGTGCGTGGGTGATTTTAAACGTTTCATTACCTGGGGTCGGTTCCAGCACGATACCGGATGCACCTGCATAGACGACAATGGAAACCCGGTCCTGCTTGCGCATCTGCTTGCTGAGCAGGGTCAGGCCTTTTTTCAGCAGCTCAAGTTTGTCGGCGGACTGCATCGAGCCAGAAACATCGATCAGGAACACCAGGTTGGCTGCCGGAATATCGGCGGCGGCAACTGCATACCCCTTGATACCGATGTGCAGCAGTTTCGTATCCGGGTTCCAGGGATTGGGGCCGACCTCGGTAATTACGCTGAACGGTTGTGCCAGGGTATTTGGTGCGGGGTAGTTGTAGTCAAAATAATTGAGCAGTTCTTCAAC
>JBATHJ010000245.1:0-1822 GCA_049666625.1 Gammaproteobacteria bacterium
CGAAGCCGGTGCGAACGTGGTTTACAACTATTACGATGGCGTTGGCATTGGCCTGGCGAAAATGTCGCTGGAAAAGAAGCTGGAGAAGGCGGTGGATGTGCCGGTGTGAAATCGCGCCAGCAGTTTCATCAGGCCGGAAAATTACACTGCCTGATTGCGAAGCGTTAAATTCAGTTGCGGCGTGACTTGTAGCGCTCGCATTCACTCAAAAAGTTTTCAGTGCTGACCGGCATTGGCGTGCGCGCCCGGGTAATAAATCCAATCAGCCTGACACCCGCTTTAAGCATTTGTTTGACATCCAGCACGTCCATCATTGTTTTGCCTTCGTGGCTGACGCTGTGCACGGGTTTAAAATCGACAACATCTTCACCGGCCACTACGAAATCTGACCAGACATCGTAGATATCATGGTCTGTGCGCAGGGTTTGACACTTGCGCCGGGCGGTTTCGGCAAAGCGCAGAATCAATAAATCAAGCCCGGGATAGCGTGGATCTTGCCTGGTGCAGCGAGCCATGTAGTCGGCTGCCTGGTCGATATTTTTCATGGTCATGGCGATTTTCATGTAGCGACTTTCGTAAAAGTCTTCAATCGGCATAATGAACGCCTTGAAGGGTTCCCCCCAGAGTTCGTCGATGCCTTCATCGCCATTACGATGTTTGACCAGCTTGCCAAATTCCAGCGCCTCGCGAAGACATAAGCCACAGGTATGCATCAGGTCATTGCCCGGTTTTATTTCAACCCCACTGGCTTCAAGCTCTACAAGGTGGGTGAAAATATCGGCGGCACGGTTGAACAGGGCGCCGGCCAGCATCGCGCCTTTGACGCGTTTCTTTTTAGGGTTATCTTCAGTTTCGTAGGCAGCGCGAACCTCGTTGAGGAATTTCCCGGGAATATTGATGCCGTGTTCCATATGGTTGAACAGGCGGCGCGTCAAGGACTGGATCAGGCGCTTCTTAGCTATCAGGCTGTCCTTGGGCGGCTCATAGCATTTTATCCAGTAGCCATCGTAATAGGCACTTGTGACACCATTTATATTCTTGCGAGTGCCATTTTCTACGGTCTGGTTCATCTTAAGCGCGGTGCTCCGAGAATACGTATTGATCAAAACAATAACTGACGAGGTCATTGTACGACTCAGTGATCCCGGTATCCAGACCCGGTTTGGCAGGTATACTGAATCCAGCTGGGGCACTGACAGCTGCGGCATATTATCACTACAGCCGGCCAGTGTATGTCACCGAACTTTTCGCAGCCCGCCGGGTCACAGCCTGTATATTGAGTGGCGAGAAAAATGTTAACAGTATTTAACATTGTTCATAGCACATGCTCGATGAAATCCAGTAATGTTATCGCTCCAGATGCGGGGCATTCTGAATCCCTTCATGTTCAATTTAAATACTCTGATTACCAGCGGGAATAAATAATGAAATATACGACATTAGCTTTATTATGTTGCGGCGCACTGTTGACTGCCTGTGATAGCTCCAATGATACAACGGGTGAGGCAGAGTCAGGTTTGTTAGGCAAGGCAAACTCACTCGCCAGTGATACAGCCAGCCTGGCGAAAGATGTTGCCGGGAAAGCAGCAGACGGCATGGACTCTGCAATGGAATCAGTAAAGGAGGCCGGTGACAATGTTATGGATAGTGCGAAGGAAGGTGCAACAGAGGCCATGGCGGCAGGGAAAGACATGACCCAGGCTGCAGCCGAAGGCGCGAGTGCAGCAGTGGTTGCAGTGAAAGATGCGACAAGCGCAGCGGCAGCAAAGACGGGTGAAGTGATCGCGTCTGTTACCGGCGATGATAACAAGCAAGGTGAGGC
>JBATHJ010000246.1:0-3381 GCA_049666625.1 Gammaproteobacteria bacterium
ACTGCATGCCCGTGAGGGTAAAATTGCGATTGAGGTGTTGTCGCAACTCGACGCGCAGCGGGTGCGCGGCATCGCATTAACGCCGACCCAGGGTCTTGCTCGCGGTATGCTGGTGGAAGACAGTGGCGGACCATTACAGACGCCGGTGGGCAAGGGTATTCTGTCACGCATGTTCGATGTTTTCGGTAATGCTATCGATCGCCAGCCAGCGCCGTCAGACATACAGTGGCGTAGCGTGCATCATGCGCCGCCGGCGTTGGCACGGCGCTCCACCAAATCCGAAATTTTCGAGACCGGAATTAAACTCATCGATGTGCTGATGCCACTGGAACGTGGCGGCAAAGCCGGCATGTTTGGTGGTGCCGGTGTAGGCAAGACGGTGCTGCTTACCGAGATGATTCATAACATGGTTGGGCAGCACGCCGGTGTGAGTATTTTTTGCGGTATTGGTGAACGCTGTCGCGAAGGCGAAGAACTGTACCGGGAAATGAAACAGGCGGGTGTACTGGACAATATGGTGATGGTGTTCGGTCAGATGAACGAGCCACCCGGCGCGCGTTTTCGGGTGGGTCATGCCGCGTTGACCATGGCCGAGTATTTTCGCGATGATGAAAATCGCGACGTGCTGCTGCTGATCGATAATATTTTTCGGTTTATTCAGGCAGGTATGGAAGTGTCCGGTTTAATGGGGCAAATGCCGGCACGCCTCGGTTATCAACCGACCATGGGTACCGAGTTGTCACAACTGGAAGAGCGTATCGCCAATACGGATACCGGCGCTATCACGTCGATCCAGGCAGTGTACGTACCGGCGGACGATTTCACTGACCCTGCTGCGGTGCATACATTTTCGCACCTTTCCGCATCCATCGTGTTGTCGCGTAAGCGCGCGAGTGAAGGACTTTACCCGGCCATCGATCCCTTGCAATCCAGTTCAAAAATGGCCGCACCCGGTATCATTGGCGAGCGGCATTATGCGCTGGCGCAGGAGATCCGTCGCACCTTCGCACAATATGCTGAACTCAGGGACATTATTGCCATGCTCGGTATGGAGCAGTTGTCAGTCGAAGATCATAAAGTGGTGGGGCGTGCGCGGCGACTGGAACGTTTTCTGACGCAACCATTTTTTACCACTGAACAATTTACTGGTAAGAAGGGTAAGCTGGTTAGTCTCAGCGATGCGCTCGATGGTTGTGAACGTATCCTGCGCGATGAATTTAAAGACTATCCGGAAAGTGCGCTGTATATGATTGGTGCCATTGACGAGGCCCGGAAGGATGTTGACGATGACGTCAAACAGGCAGCAGCAGAAGAAGAAGCACAACCTGCGAGTAGCGTGGATGAAGCTTAAGATTCTTTTGCCCTTCAGGGTGTTCGCCGAGAAACGTGATGTGTTGCGTATTGTTGCGGTGACACACCAGGGTTCGTTTGGACTGCTGCCACACCGGCTTGACTGCGTGGCATCGCTGTCAGCGGGAATACTGGTTTATGAAACCGCAGCAGAAGGTGAAGTTTACGTCGCGGTCGATGAAGGTGTTCTGGTTAAAACCGGTAGCGATGTGCGGGTCTCTGTGCGTAATGCGATTGGCGGCATGAGTCTGGATAAATTACGCGCGGCAGTGGAGGCAGAGTTCATGCAGCTGGATGAACAGGAACAGAAGGTGCGTTCAGTGCTGGCGAAAATGGAGAGTGGATTTATTCGTCGTCTGGCGGAGTTTCATCATGACTGAAAAGCCAGACAAGAATCAGCGCCCGGGCAAAACCGAATTCAGCCAGCAGGTCGGTGATATGGCAGCACGCAAACTGAAGGCGCAACGTCACGTGACTAAAACCGTATGGTCCGGCCTGGGTATGATGGGGCTGGTTGGCTGGTCTGTGGCAATGCCAACCTTGCTGGGTGCGGCACTCGGACTCTGGCTCGACAAACATTACCCGGGTGAACATTCATGGACGCTCGCGCTGCTGGCGACAGGTCTTGGTCTGGGCTGCTTTAATGCCTGGCGCTGGATTGTTAAGGAAGACAGGGAAATTCATCAGGACGAGGGCGAGAATAAAGACGATGAGAACAAACATGAGTGAGGTTCTGACTATGCTGTTTGCGTTACTGCCTGCTCTGCTGGAAGGTGCCTTGCTCGGGGTGTTTTTTTTCGCTGGTCTGTGGTGGACGGTACGTAAAATTGAATCGAGTAAATATGTGGCCTTGTTGTTTCTGGGCAGCATGTTGTTGCGCACCAGTGTTGTCATACTGGGTTTCTACTTTATTCTGGGTGATAACTGGCAGCGCTTACTCGCGGGCCTGCTGGGTTTTGTCATCGCACGCATCATCGTCACCCGGTTAACGCGCATTGCGGAACAGTCTAAAAACAGTATAACGGCAGGCGGTTGATGAATCTTAGTCCCGATAACATCATTTTCTGGCAAATGGGTTTTTTCAAACTCAATGCCACCATCGTTTATACCTGGGGACTGATGCTGGTGCTGGTGCTCGGCTCAAAACTCATTACGCGTAAACTGTCGACGGAACTGCAGCGTTCACGCTGGCAAAATCTGCTGGAAATTATTGTCACTGGCATTAATAAACAAATTGAAGAAGTGGGCCTGAAACATCCGCAAAAGTATATTGGCTTTCTGGGAACCCTGTTTCTGTTCGTTGCCATGGCAAGCCTGTTCACGATTGTTCCCGGCTATGAGCCACCGACGGGTTCGCTTTCCACCACCGCCGCGCTGGCGATCTGCGTGTTTGTAGCGGTACCGATGTTTGGCATCGAAGAGGCAGGCATCGGCCGATATCTTAGAGCCTACACGAAGCCAACGATTATTATGTTGCCGTTCAATATCATCAGCGAGGTCTCGCGCACCCTGGCGCTGGCAGTGCGCCTGTTCGGTAACATGATGAGTGGCACGCTCATTATCGCTATATTGCTCACCATTACGCCGTTCATTTTCCCGATCATTATGAGTGCGCTCGGATTATTGACCGGCATGGTGCAGGCGTACATTTTCAGTATTCTGGCAACGGTTTATATTGCTGCAGCCACGCGTGCGCGCAAGCCGGCACAGGAATCCGAATCCGAAGATAGAAATAATACTACCAACAACCAGGGGATAAACCATGGATAGTTCAACATACATTGCCATCGTTTCAATTGTTACCGCCGGGCTGACGATTGCTATAGGCAGTATCGGCCCGCCGTTTGGCGAAGCGCGGGCGGTGGCCGCTGCATTGACTTCACTGGCTCAACAACCCGATGCATCGGCAACTATTACGCGTACACTGTTTGTTGGTCTCGCCATGGTCGAGTCCGTTGCGATTTACTGCTTTGTGGTATCGATGATCCTGATTTTTGCTAATCCGTTCTGGAACCATCTAATCGCCCAGGC
>JBATHJ010000247.1:0-7322 GCA_049666625.1 Gammaproteobacteria bacterium
GTTGACCACCTCGCGGCCTATTATGGACTCGTTCCCCTCAGCTTCGTTTTACTTGTGTTGTATATTTCGCTATGGCTGGCCTATCGATTCAGTCATCGCGCCATTTCACCTGTCACCTGGCTGGCCAACCAGGTCAACATGCTGGACTTTAATGCAGCCGATTTCTCAGCCGTTAAAAGCGAAAACCTGCCCTATAACGCACATGATGATATCCAGGTATTGTCAGACGCGATCGTGCATCTTGGCGAAAGGCTGGAGGCATTCATAAGCCGGGAGAGGAATTTCACTCGCGATGCCAGCCACGAACTGCGTAGCCCGCTGACGGTGATAAATATCGCTGCAGATATGCTGTTATCGGAACAGGAACTGGCCACACCGGTAAAAAATTCTGTGCTACGGATTAAACGTGCGACCCTGGACATGGAAGAGCTTATCAGCGCCTTTCTGTTGCTGGCACGGGAATCGGACCAGGTTTTATCGAGTGAAACAGTATGCCTTAACGATATCCTGGAGGAAGCAATCGAGCACGCTAAAGTATTTATCCAAAGCAAGCCATTGAGAATAAATTACAAAGCCACGCACCGCGTTCATCTTCGCGCATCGGACAAGGTACTGTCGATCCTGTTCGGTAACATCATACGCAATGCTATCCTTTATACCGATGAAGGCAGTGTCGATATTTCCCTGACAAAAAACTGTGTCGTTATCCAGGATAGCGGCTCAGGCATACCTGAACAACAGGTCAAGGAAATATTCAAACCTTATTACCGCGGAAAATCCGATCACCGTGGCCATGGTGTCGGGCTGACCATCGTCAAACGTTTATCAGACCGCTTCAACTGGCCGATCATCATAGAGAGCAAGGTCGGCATGGGTACGAATATACAAATCCAGTTTCCAGAGGCGTGGTCAAGCAGTTGAATTAAACCCGTTCGATATGGCTGGTTTCCTGGCATTAATAATAAGTGTAGATTGGGGTGTACGATAGTTGAGATCAAAGCAGCCATAGACTGTACTCATGAAAGCAGTTGTTTACACAAAATATGGGCCACCCGATGTACTTCATACCGAAGAAGTAAATAAACCCACGCCCGCCAACAATGAAATCCTGATAAATGTTCACGCAGCAGAAGTCACCAAGGCGGATTGTGAAATGCGCAGTTTCAAATTTGCGGTGAAATGGTTCTGGTTGCCATTGCGCATAGGGCTTGGCATTACAAAACCAAAGCGACAAATACTGGGTGGTTATTTTTCCGGGGTAGTCGAATCCGTCGGCAAAGATGTTACAAAATTTAAGCCGGGCGACCAGGTGTTCGGCTGTGCGCAGCTTCGCCTGGGTGCCTATGGCGAATACCTGTGTCTGCCGGACAGTTACACCATCGTGCCAAAGCCGAACAATTTGAGTTTTGAAGAAGCGGCAGCGGTTCCGCTAGGCGGATTGAATGCGTTGCACTTTATGCGAAAAGCGGATATCCAGAATGGTGATAAGGTTCTGGTGAACGGTGCCGGTGGAAGTATCGGTACGTTTGCAGTGCAGATAGCCAAAGCCATGGGCGCCGAGGTGACGGCTGTTGACAGCATTATCAAGCAGGACATGCTGCGCAGTATCGGGGCTGATCAATTCTTCGATTACACCAGAGAAGATTTCACAAAAAGTGGTGAGCGCTATGATGTGATATTCAGCATGGTTGCGGGTAGTTCGTATTCCAGCTGCATGAAAGCGCTGAAGCCCAAAGGTCGCTACCTGATGGGCAATCCGAAATTATCTGACATGTTGCGATCTGTGCTGACATCGCTGTTGACTGACAAGAAAGCGATATTTACATTTGCCGGGGAAAAACAAGAAGAGCTACTTGAACTCAAGGACATGATTGAGGCGGGCAAAATAAAACCCGTGGTTGATAAAGTCTACTCGATGGAACAGGCTGCTGAAGCACATCGCAGGGTCGAGACAGAGCAAAGGCTGGGGACTATCGTCATCTCCCTGGGGCGTTAATAATATTAAAGAAGAGGCTGTCTGACTTCTATGTGTGTTCCGTACTCTTCCGCACAGGCTTGTGTACATCTGTTTTGAGCAGGGCAATGATTGCCAGGGGTATCACCAGAATCGCCATGATGATGGGAATAATATAAATCATGCTGTTGCTGTAATCTGCACTACCTATAAAACGTTCGGTAACCACTAGCCAGGTATGTGCCAGGGCGAGGATAACACCCGCAGCGGTGGTGATCGCCCCGGGTAGCAGTGGCACGGTGACGGCATACACCATGTAAGGAAATAGCCCGGCCAGCAGTACACCAAACATGAGATGGTAACCAGTTTCGAAGTGAGGCACAAAGGCTGCAATTAAGGACAGGCCCAGCCCGTACAGAACGATAATCCAGCCTGTCGGATTGGAAAAAGATTGTGATTCCATAACGTCACCCCCACGCTTGCGCAACATCGATGTTTTCTGATATGTCGCTCAGAAACGATATTTTACGCCCGGTGTGCAGGTTTAAAAAACCAGCATTAGAAGGGTTTATTAAAGTCGTGCTGATTACTGCAGGCAGTGATCAAGTCGTTGTATAATTTAATACCGGGAATAGCACCAGCACACAAACACCGTCCTTGCTGTCTGTATTAAAAATTCGTAATGAACCATTATGATATTTTGCAATCCGTGACGCCACGTACAGGCCAATGCCAAGATGAGGTTCGCCTGGCGTGCCTTGTCTGTAAGACGAGATGCCGTTGCATAAATGAAGTATAAGCTCGTCGGGTATTAACGGGCCCTTGTTGCAGATACTCAAGCTCGCCTGCTGCTTGTTATCGACATGCAATGCAAAATCAATTGTCGTGCCCGCTATGGCAAAATCAATTGCATTATCTTTGAGTTTGTCGAGCATCTGTGTAATGCGCAGGTCACTTCCCTGGAGTGTGATCCCCGATGCTGGCCCTGAACAGGTGAATACACTACCCGGGTGTTTAAGTTTTATATTGGAAATATATTCAGTCAGTAGTTCGGCGAAATCGAAACCTGTCTTTTCATCCTGTGCTAACGCGTCTTCTATGTGGGCAGCTTCGGTCAGGCTGTGTACGATTAACTCAAGTTGCATCAGCGCACTTTTAGCGCTGTTGATAAGTTTTGCATCGGTTTGTTCTGTAGTGCTTAACTTTTGCAGTGTCATGCTGATAGTGTTCAGCGGGTTGAGGATTTCATGGCGCAGGGTTCGCGGAACACTTTCGAGGAACCCGGTGTAGCTTTTTAGCTGCGACAGCAGAAGTGAAAATCCGCGTGATAGCTCACCAACCTCGTCGCCTGCATATTTGCTTGCAGCGATTACATCTGTAATTAATCTACCATCTGGATCAATCGCACCAGACACTTCACGCTGTAGTTTACGAATTCTGTAAGCCAGCAAACTGCTGAATAGAAGTAGCCCGATCAATGCAGCGGTAAAGACAATGGCCGTGGCCACTATGATTTTGTATAGCGATGAACGTTGCTGCGCCAGTATATTCCTGCTGTTTTTTTCTACCAGCACGGCGCCAATGATTTCTGTGCCCTGGTACACCGGGTGCGAGGCAATCACCAGTACTTCATTAGTATCGTCTGCAGTCATGTGGACGTTGCTTTCACCTGCAATTGCTTTTGCAACCATGTCGGCTGCAACCTTGTCTGTTAAAGAGCACAGTTCACTTTGTGAAGCAGCGTTGGCTAAAACCGCGCGCACACGTCTGTACTGGTCGACAATACAAACGGTCGCGTCGGTGTAGCTCAGGCCCTTGATGATCCTGTCCAGTTCGGGCGAGCGGGTAATCAGTTTGTTTAAATACCCGGTATTATCAGCAGATAGGGTGGCAACCACGGTATCGACTTTTCGTTCAGTGCTGCTGTTAACATCAGCTATGCTGATCATGAGCTGCTTATCGTGATTCAGCCATTTAATCGGCAGTCGAAACTCGATGTCGTAACCCTGCGGTGTATCCTGCCAGACGGCATTTAAGGCGTATACCGGTTTGCCCGTGGCTGGCCGGGCCCAGTCGGCATCCATTTGATAAACACTTGCATCGCCCGGTGCTTCGGCAAGAATAGAATAGCGCCGGGTTTCGCCCTGTGGGTTGATCAGTTCAATACGTGCCTGGTCACTGCTGTCGAGTCGCGCATAGCCCGGGTGTCGATAAACAACACTGCGGTCGGTAACGCTGATCAGGCCGTATAAATACCTGTTATGTTCGCCCAGCAATAAACCAAAGGAAATCGGTGAGGCTGATCCCGCGGTCCTGTCATAAACCAGGCTTTCGGCACTGAACTGTTTTTTTTGTGACAACAGTGATTCCCAGTCACTGCCATAACCATCCACGACTATGCCGGCATCGAGCGGGTAAACATAAAGTGAACTCTCTTCAACCAGGGCGCTGGAGGGAACGGCTGAAACATCGAACAGGTCGGAGCGATTATGCAGCACGCTGGCGATGGCCTGCGCTGCCAGTAGCTGTGCATCGCCCTGTCCCTTGACCAGGAACTCTTTCATTTCATCCATGTAGCGATACCCCAGCCAGGGCAGGGCGAGCAGGAAGAGTGAGCTGAATGCAATGATCTGCATTCCCAGCGAAAGCCTGCGCCTGGTTTTTTTCTCAGTCAGCATACCCAGGAATAACCAAAGCCATACCTGGTCTTTATGCAAGTAAAGCCGGTATCCACCTGTTTGAATTTTTTCCTGATATGCAGGATGTGGGTATTAATCGTGTTGTCTTCAACTACGCCCTGGCGGGTTGCCTTGACCAGGTCTTCGATACTGATGCCCGTGGGTGCGTGCAATAGCGCGTGCAAAATATCGTATTCGGTCGGGGTCAGATTCACCGGCTGGTTTTTCCAGTTCACCGCCATGCTGGATTCGTTAAGCGTGATATCGCCGAGTTGTAACAGATTTGAGGATTGACTGCTTGAGTCAGTGCTTGCAGAAGTCGCACGCTTTATTTGAAACAGGGAGCGAATCCGTGTGATCAGGTAGTCGAGGGATACCGGCTTGGTCTGGTAGTCCCAGGCGCCGAGTTGCAGGCCATATATCTGGTCGAGCTCGTCACCGCGGCTGGTCAGAAAAATAATCGGAAACTGTGAATCCTTTTGCTTCAGGTAACGACACACTTCAAAACCACCGCCGACTTCCTCGCCCAGCATGATGTCAAGAATCGCCAGGTCAGGCATCAATGCTTCAAAACCATCGATCGCAGATTGCCTGTCAACATACTCGATGACGTCATAGTCGGCAGCGCGCAGCGCCTCGGCATAATGCTGGCGCTGGTGGGCATCATCTTCGACTATGGCAATGACCTGTTTCATGGTTCTAATCTAGCTTGAATAGTCCGCATTGTAGAGTGTATTGCCTGCATCTCCATAATTTCTCCATTTTCTCTCCACCCACTGCCAAAGATTGAAACCCTGCCCAGTGATTTAATCGCAGCTGTCCCCGTCGATCTCACTGCGTGTGAGGCGGCCATTAACTAACCCGGAGAACAGTATGAAAAAGAAACTCGTATCAATCGCAATCACGTCTGTATTGACCGCAGCTTCAGGCCAGTTACTCGCAGATCAAACCGAAGAAAGCCAGGTGACAAATGAGAACGACTATACCGCGATAGGCGTCGGTGCTGCCAGCGGCGCCTTGATGGCCGGTCCCGCGGGACTGATCGTTGGTGGCTTTATCGGCAGCCTGTTCAGTGGCGGGAATTCAGATGACGCGTTACCGCTGACGGTGAATGATGATATCCCGGCTGATGAATCAGGCGCAGAAACAACTGTTGAGGCAGATACAGTCGCGCCCGTAAAAGCCGATCAGGAGTTGCCTGAAGACATGTTACTTGCTTCAACCAGTAAAAATATTCCACTGCCTGGTTCAGAACTCACGGTAGACGCAGACAGGATAAAACAGATCATCACCAGTGATCTAAATGTCACGGTCTACTTCAAGCCGGGCAGCATGGCATTTGAAAGTTTTTACACCCAGCAGTTTTCAGTGATGCTCAACCTGCTGCATGAAATGCCTGAACTGGAATTGAACCTGGACGGTTATTCCGACAGGCGAGGCAGCCAGGCTGACAATCTCCTGTTATCCGAAGTGCGGCTGGAATCGGTTCGCGATTATTTTGTTAATAACGGCATTGATCCGCAGCGCATCCACCTTAACGCTTATGGCGAAAAGAACTTCATGTCGACACCGGGCGAGCTTGAATCATACATGTTCGACCGTCGTGTTGTGGTGAGTTTCAAGCGACCATCACAATCCACAAACAACAATGTTGCCAACATGAGAAAAGTGCCTCAGCTGTAGTTTTCAGCCCGGCGTTTCACATGTCGAAGCGCCGAGTGCTTTTGTTAACACTCATTAATTAACAGGATTTTATTATGAATATGAAACATCAGGCAATAGACAAACAGCAGCTCAATCATCAGCAACGTGCAATCCCGCCGTTAATTATTGACTGGTTACGCAAGTATGGCTACCGCATTACAGGCATGAACGGCACCACGGTGATTTATTTCGATAAAGCCAGCAAGCGATCCCTGTGTTGCGAAGTGGGGCATATCGTGGTCAGGCGCCTAGCCGACATGATGGATGCGTATTTAGTGATGAGTAACGACAGGGTCATTAGCGCGGGACATCGCTTCAAACCTTTGAAACATAAATAAGGTCTCACAACAGGAGAGCATGATGATGTACCAGAACGATTTGCGATACACGGAAGACAAGCCCGTCACCTTTAAAACATTGTTGTTTCGAGCAGTTGTTACCGTGCTTGTGTTCGCGGCATATTTTTTACTGGCAGGCACGGTGTATGCCAGTGCTGATAACAAGCCCAACCTGAATGCGGCCACGCACGGTTCAGTATGGTTGTTGCCGAGCGACGGCGTATACATGCAAGCACTGCAACAGGAGACAGAAGTAAACATGGACGTTAGCGGCATGATCGCCCGCGCGAAGGTGAGGCAGCAGTTCAGAAATGTCAGCAGCCTGTGGGCCGAGGGCATCTATGTGTTCCCGTTGCCGGAAAATGCAGCGGTCGATCATTTCAGGATGATGATCGATGACCGCGTGATCGAAGGCCAGATCCAGGAAAAAAACCAGGCACGAAAAACCTACGAGACAGCTAAACGCAACGGCCAGCGAACCGGCCTGGTCGAACAACAGCGCGCTAATATCTTTACTACCAAACTGGCCAATATTGCGCCAGGCGCAGAAATGACCGTAGAAATCGAATACCAGCAAACCCTGGCGTATCGCGACGGGCATTACCAGCTGCGTTATCCACTGGTGGTAGGCGAGCGTTACATAACACC
>JBATHJ010000248.1:0-6639 GCA_049666625.1 Gammaproteobacteria bacterium
AAGTAAAGCGGTTCAGGCGGAATCGCCCAGCCCTCTTTTTCTGCCCGTGAGTAAAAGTTATTCCACAGCGCAATAAACTTTTCAGGCTGGCAGGGGGGCAGGATCTTAACCTGGTCGAGCGCAACAGTTTGCCCAACGGGTTGTGGTTTATTAAAGAGATCACCACTACATACCTGTATTTTGCCATCCTCAAGCATACCGATAGCTATGTCGTCCATGTAACTGAATCTTAATAATATTGACATTTCTTTAATTGATTTCCTGACGTAAATCTGTATCGTTTGAATCGTGGAATAAAAAAGGTTGCCGAAGCAATTAGTTATAACAAACTCTTCGAGCACCTGTTCACATAAATGTAACAAACTGCCGGGCTACTGATTATGCTAGACCTCCTCAGCCAGGGCGACCTGGTGGCAACCGCCCTGTCGCTGCTGTTTCCTGCCGCTGTTCTTTTTTTCGCTTACCTGATTCGTGGTATTGCCGGCTTTGGTTCAGCGCTAATCGCCGTGCCCCTGCTTACACTGGTGATGCCAATCACGCTGGTGGTTCCGCTTGTTGTTTTTCTCGATTACCTGGGCTCAGCCACACAGGGCGTTGGCAACAAGGAGCATATCGCGTGGCACGATATCTGGCCACTGCTGCCATTCTCGCTTATCGGTGTTGTCATTTCGTTATACCTTATGGAATCGATAGACCAGCACATCCTCACATTATGCCTGGGCGCCTTTGTAATACTATTTGCAGTTTACCAGTTGCTGCCACTCAAATTTGGACGGGCATCTTCACTGGTGGCGTGTCCTGCGGGATTTTTCGGCGGTTTTGTCGGCACCTTGTTTGGTACCGGCGGGCCGTTCTATGTCATCTATCTGAATTTGAGACAACTCGACAAAGTCACTTTTCGCGCAACCTTCGCCGCACTTTTTTTGATTGATGGCGCCATGCGCCTGGTTGGTTATGCGTTAAAGGGCTTCTACAATCTCGAAACCTTTTACTACATTTTGTGTGCGGTCCCCGTCGCCGGGCTAGGCTTGTATTTTGGTGGGAGGATACATACCGCACTGGGCAGGGAAGCTTTTGTCAGGCTTATCAGTGTTCTGCTGTTGGGGAGCGGCACTGCACTACTTATGAAAGCCTGACAGAAGCCCTCTGCCTTTCTTTATTATGTTTTATTCTTTGCGCGGTGCTTAATTTACTGAATCACAACAGGCTATTATTTGCCGATACAAAAATCAGCAAATATCCTGCCCAGTAAATCATCCGAACTGAACTCGCCGGTAATGGACGACAACACCTGTTGCGCCATGCGCAGTTCTTCTGCCAGCAATTCACCCGCCTTTAAATTTTTCAATGTGTGTTGAGCTTTGTTTATATGCTGCCCAGCTAAAGCAATCGCTTCCAGGTGTCGCCGGCGGGCAATAAAACGGCCTTCGTGTTGCTGTTCATAACCCATGCAGTGTTTCAAATGCTGTTTTAACAAGTCAATGCCTTCACCTGTTTTAGCTGACAGGTATATATGCGTAACATCATCAAGCGTGTCGATGTGCGGTGTTTGTCCAGACAGATCAATTTTATTGTGTACGTAAGTAAGAGCGGTTACGCCAGCCAGGGTCAGTGTAGCGTGTTTGTCTGTTGTCGCATCTGCCAGGTAGAGTACGCGATCAGCTTTTTCAATCTCTGCATGCGCGCGCCTGATGCCTTCCTGTTCTATTATGTCTTCGCTTTCACGCAGGCCCGCGGTGTCGATAATATGAAGCGGCATTCCGTCTATTTGAATATGTTCGCGTAACACATCACGTGTTGTCCCTGGCACATCGGTGACGATCGCGGATGCGTGTCCGGCGAGTGCATTTAACAAACTTGATTTGCCAGCATTGGGCTTGCCTGCAATCACAACGCTCATACCGTCTTTTAATAATCGTCCCTGTACTGCGGACTGTTTGATAACGTGTAGCTGTTTTTCAATGCTGTCCAGTTTATGCGCAATGGCACTATCGGCCAGAAAATCAATTTCTTCTTCAGGAAAATCCAGCGCGGATTCAACATGCATGCGCAATTGTATTATTGCTTCTACCAGCGCGTGTATGTGTTCTGAAAAAACGCCTTGCAGTGAATGCAGCGCGGCTTTGGCTGCTTGCTGGCTATCGGCTGAAATCAGGTCTGCAATGGCTTCGGCCTGGGCGAGATCAATCTTGTTATTATGAAAAGCGCGTTCGCTGAATTCACCGGCACGCGCTGCGCGTGCACCGCATGCAATAGCATTCTGCATCAACATGTCCATCACCACCCTGCCACCATGGCCCTGTAACTCGAGGACGTCTTCACCAGTAAAAGAATGGGGCGCTTTAAAAAACAATGCAATGCCCTGGTCGATAACATTGCTATCAATGTCCATAAAAGCGCTGTAATTTGCCTGGCGTGGCTGTGGACACAGACCGAGCATGCGTGTGGCAATGGCTGGGGCGAGGGCACCACTGATTCGTACGATGCCGACGCCGCCTGCACCTGGCGGCGTCGCGATGGCAACAATGGTGTCAGTGTTCAACATTGCATTGCCTGGCGTTTTGAGAAACGATCAGTCGGCGTTTTCTATTCGCCGGGTAATGATGTACTGTTGCGTAATCGAGAGCAGGTTATTCACAACCCAGTACAGCACGAGGCCTGACGGGAAGAAGGCGAACATGATGGTGAAAGCAAACGGCATGATCTGAAATATTTTCTGTTGCACAGGATCGACTGGTGCCGGATTAAGCTTTTGCTGAACGAACATTGAGATACCCATGATCACCGGCAGAATGAAATACGGATCCATATCTGACAGGTTGGTAATCCACAGTATAAATGGCGCATGTCTCATCTCGACGCTTTCGAGCAATACCCAGTACAAAGAAATAAATACCGGAATCTGAACCAGTATCGGAAAACATCCACCCATCGGGTTAATCTTTTCCCGCTTGTACATTTCCATCATCGCTTTGCTCATCGCCTGGCGATCATCACCAAAGCGCTCTTTCATCGCCTTGATACGCGGCGCGACCTTGCGCATTTTCGCCATTGAGCGATAACTCATTTCTGAAAGTTTGTAGAACACGGCCTTCACCGTGATGGTCAAAAATATGATTGCCCAGCCCCAGTTCGCAAACCAGCCGTGGAAAAAATTGAGCAACCAGAACAGCGGCTTTGCGATAATAGTCAGCACACCATAATCAACCGTGAGTTCAAGACCGGGCGCCATTTCTTCGAGTTTGTACTGAAGTTTTGGTCCTGCGACCAGGCGCGTACTGAAACTGTCCTGTTCACCCGCCTTGATAATTTTTGCAGGTGAGCGTGTACCCAGAACATAGTGTTCTGCTGTACTGGATTTTCGCGCGTAATAAAGGTTGTCAAAACCGGTTTGCGGTATCCATGCAGCAACGAAATAATGCTGAATCATCGCTAACCAGCCATTGCTCAAGGTGCACCCCTGATTTAAGGTCGCTGCGTTTTTGCAGGCTTCAATGCCGATAATATTGCTTAGATCGTTTTCGGCGATATCATCAAAATCAATTTTTTCGTACTTGATGTCCTGGTTGAAAACCACGCCACCTGTATAGGTGTGGATAAATTTAGATTCACTTCCCGAGGGTGGCGGAGTACGCACCAGTTGCATGTACTGGCTGCCGCTCCAGTCTTCCTTGCCCGCGGTAATGTTGTAATCAACATCAACCGCATAATCGTTACGTCGAAAAATAAATGTCTTGGTTACCTGTGTGCCGTCATCTGCTTTCCAGTTCAACGGCACACGAATTTCGTTTTTACCTTCTGCCAGTCGATAACTGGATTGCTCGGCACTATAAATGGCATTGTGTGTCGGTGCGGTATTCGCTTTGCCTGACACCAGCCCCGACTGCGCAATATGGTAATTAACATCTGCATCTGTCAGCAGGTTAAGTTTTTCCTGCGGTTTGTCAGCACTGACTGCGTAATTGCGCAACATCAGTCGCTTTACGTCTCCACCACGCGTGTCAATTTCAACTTCTACGACATCGGTAACAACCAGAATGCGCTGGCTGCGTGTATCCGGCTGTTTGTCCAGTTCGATGGCAGCGGCTGTACTGGCGGCAATATCCGGCTGTGGAATATGGTCGCTGCTTTCAGTAACGGTTTGCGTACTCGCCTGCGGTACTTCGGCTACAGGTTTTGGGCCGTAGTCCATTTGCCACTCGGCCCATAGCAGGTAGATAACGAAAAACAGGGTGAAATAAAGCAGTAAGCGATGATTTTCCATTACTTGCCGGTTCCGCTGTGGTGATGGTTGCAGGATCGCTTTTCAGGCACCGGGTCATAGCCGCCTTCGTGCCAGGGGTGGCAGCGCGAAATACGCCTGATAGCTAACCAGCCACCATAGAGCGCACCGTGTTGCTGTATTGCTTCGCTGGCATAGCAGGAGCATGTCGGCGTGTATCGACACGATGGCGCCATAAACGGGCTGATTGCATATTGATAGATGCGGATAATGGCTAACAGGAGGATTCGCATTTTTGTTTCAATATTCGCCAGTGTTTATCAAGTGACTGAAAGAGAGCCTTGTTTGTTGCTGTTGCACTTTGCTGTCCTGCCATCACCACGTAGTCTGCATTAGCAATGACTGTCGAGCAGCGGAAGGTTTCGCGCACGATACGTTTCAGCCGATTTCGCTGCACAGCCAGTTTTGCCTTGCGTTTTGATATAGCAAGACCGAGTCTGGGGTGGGTCAGTGTATTGTGTCTGGCAAGTACGGTGAAATAACGATCGCTGGAACGTACCGATTTATCAAAAACCCGATTAAACTCGGCGGCTTTCAATAATCTGGCACACTTTTGCAAGCGCGCCGCTGGCATGAGTTAAACAGCCTGTTAAAGCGCGATACGGTGGCGGCCTTTGGCACGGCGTGCCTTGAGCACCTTGCGACCACCCAGGGTGGCACTGCGTGCACGAAAACCGTGTGTTCTTGCACGTTTTATCTTGCTTGGCTGAAATGTTCTTTTCATCGTTATTAACCTGAATAATCTACGCTGGTTAACCCGCTGGCCGTATTTAAGCCTGAACCATCAGACCAGGACTTCACCGTACTGCGAGTTAAAACAATTGCTTAGCCTGTGTGTACGTTCACACATTCGGCGAACCGCGCATTTTACGTGCGCTTGCAGCGCGAGTCAAAGTGAAATTTACGATATTTCAACACCTTGGCACCAGGCGCAGCTGCAGCCCGCTCGGCGGCCGGTGTTTGATTGTGTTTTTATTCTTTAGCCAATGTGGATAAGCAGGTTTAACAGGTATAGAATCAACTCCCCCCTGAGCGAGCTATACATGGGTTATTGCACTAGCATTACTTTTCCTGAGCAATCAAACCTGTGCATCGTGACAGGACATTCTCGTTATATTAATTATCTTGTGGAGGCATGGTTGGCGTGAGCGCAACACTCTGGCCAAACTGTTTGCAGCGCCTTGAACAGGAGCTGTCTGACCAGCAACTGAACACCTGGATTCGTCCACTCCAGGTTCGGGAAGACAATCAGAATATAACCCTGCTTGCGCCCAACCGCTTTGTGCTTGACTGGGTGAAAAAGAATTTCCAGCAGCAGATTTCCGGAATCCTGAGTGAAATCAGTGTGAACGGGAATGTCAGGCTGAACCTGGAAATCGGCTCACAGTACAAAGCTGCCGTGGTTGAAAAGCCTGAACCCGGCCCTGTCAACAGGTCACCTTTTGCCACCGCTTTTCGAAACGAACCCGTGAATGGGCGCGCAGCGGAAAAAATTGAACACAATCTAAACCCGGCATTTACCTTTGAAAACTTTGTCGAGGGTAAATCCAACCAGCTGGCAAAAGCCGCATCACAGCAGGTGGCTGAAAATCCCGGGACTGCCTACAACCCCTTGTTTCTTTATGGCGGTGTTGGCCTGGGCAAAACCCACCTGATGCACGCGGTGGGTAACATGATATTGCAAAACCGGCCTGATGCCCGGGTGGTATACCTGCATTCCGAACGTTTTGTCGGTCACATGATCAAGTCGCTGCAACACAATGCGATTGATGCTTTCAAGCAACACTACCGCTCGCTCGATGCCCTGCTGATTGATGATATCCAGTTTTTTGCCGGCAAAGAACGCTCCCAGGAAGAGTTTTTCCATACTTTCAATGCCTTGCTGGAAAGCGGTAAGCAGGTAATATTGACCTGTGATCGCTACCCCAAGGAAGTTGAAGGACTTGAAGAGCGCCTGCGTTCGCGCTTTGGCTGGGGCTTACCCGCCTGCGTCGAACCACCCGAGCTGGAAACCCGCGTTGCCATTTTGCAGAAAAAAGCTGAAGAATCTTCAATCGATTTCCCGAATGAAGTGGCTTTTTTTATCGCCAAGCGCATTCGCTCTAACATCCGTGAGCTTGAAGGTGCCCTGCGCCGTGTTATGGCAACAGCTAACTTCACCGGTAAACCCATCACCCTGGAATTTGCCAAGGAAGCCCTGCGCGACCTGATTGCACTGCAGGACCGTACCATTACGATCGACAATATTCAGAAAACCGTCGCTGAGTACTACAAGATTCGCAGCTCAGACTTGCTCTCAAACCGCCGTAGTCGCTCGATCACACGTCCACGCCAGCTCGCCATGGCATTATCCAAGG
>JBATHJ010000249.1:0-1682 GCA_049666625.1 Gammaproteobacteria bacterium
CGAGGTACCTGGCGCGGTAGTGCCGGTACCGGCCGCGGTGTGGCTGTTTGGGTCAGGCCTGATGGGTCTTGTAGGTCTGGCTAGGCGCAAAAAAGTGGCATGATTATATACCATCAAAAAACGGCCCTTCGGGGCCGTTCTCATTTGCGCGGAATGTCGCATTCTGGCCGTACTGAGACGAAGGGACTAATTCTAAATAAGTATTTGCCAGTTCAACTGATCGCCGCAACACTTGCCTGCAGTTTATCTGCCGGTGTTACAAATCCCAAGGTTTTTCTGGGGCGCTGATTTAACCGGCGGGCTATTTTGTTCAGTTCTGACTGTGAGTGCACAGACAGATCCGTGCCTTTCGGAAAGTACTGTCGCAGTAGCCGGTTTGTATTTTCGTTCGTTCCGGCTGCCATGGGCTTCGAGGATCGCAAAAATAAACCTTGGCGTCCATCGCCATGGTAAATGTTTTATGATCAGCCAGCTCGACACCACGATCCCAGGTGAGTGACCTCCGCAGCTGCACAGGAAGCTTGCGGACCTGTTTACTCAGGGCCGTCACCACTGTATTGGTGTCTTTGCCGTTGACTTTAACGAGCATCGTAAAGCGCGAGTGTCGCTCGACCAGCGTCGCAATATACGAATTGGCAAATCCCGCAAAGAGATCACCTTCCCAGTGACCGGGGACCGCACGATCCTCGACCTCCGCGGATCGTTCCCTGATCGAGACGCCATCAACGATCTGTCCGCGACGCTGTCCCCGGGTGCTGCTCTGACATGACTGGCGGAATGTCCGTTGCGTGCGCAAATGCTTCTGAAGCTCTTTTTCCAGGACGCCTCGCGCCTGAAAGAAAATACTTTTATAAATGGTTTCGTGTGACACATGCAGCGTCTCATCGTCAGGATACGCGCCCTTTAGCCAACCGGATACCTGCTCCGGAGACCAGTCCATTGCCAGCTTGTTCGCGACCAGGCGCCTCAGCTTACCATTCTGAGCCAGCCGGCATGATTTGGGACGGCGGGTTCGCTGCCATGCATGCTCGTCCGCCTGGGTTGCACGGTAGCGCTGTTGGCCGCCGTTGCGGGTAATCTCACGGCTGATGGTTGAGGGCGAGCGGTGGAGCGCCCTGGCAATCTGGCGCAGCGAGTGTCCGGCCGACAACCCACGAGAAATCTCTTCGCGCTCAGCCAGTGTCAAAGCCATCGGGGAGCGTGTGCGAACCGGCGGTGGAAAACCGCCATGCCGCTTCAAGATGTATGAAACTGAGGTCCGGGGTTTGCCGAGGGCCAAGCCAATACGGGTGATCGGTTCCCCCTCGCGCCAACGACGCCAAAGTTCTGCCTCATGGATATCTGTGATGTGATGCCTACTGTGTTGTGCCATACCCTATCCCTCCAAGTCATTGAATAGACTATAGGGTGTTGCACCGACCAGTTGAATCCACCTTCCCTAAAAGGCGGGAGACGACCCGTTCCGGCCCTTTAGTCGCAGTTAATATTAACAACGGCTTAACGACAAAGACCCGAAGCGGTCATTCGACGTATTCAGTTATTCGCTTTTTCAACAGCACATGACCTGCCTCACTGGTTCACCCGAAACGGGTCGCTTCACTGGAAACCTACAGAATAAAAAAAAGCTAATGAAGCAATTCACCCATGTAACCACCAAATGCTGACTTGCATACTGTAATGAG
>JBATHJ010000250.1:0-1976 GCA_049666625.1 Gammaproteobacteria bacterium
GGTTTGCGGTCGCGCAGGAAGGTCCAGATCTTGCGCAGTTCTGCGGTGCGCGACAAGTCCACCGTTGCGGTAATTATTTCTGCCTGATCATCCGAAGCCTGCGCCAGGATCTCGCCCTGCGCGCCACAGATAAAACTGGAACCCCAGAAATTGATGCCGCTGGATTTTGTTTTATCGGGCGCAGCTTCGAGGCCGACGCGGTTGCAACTCGCCAGCGGGATACAGTTAGCAATGGCGTGGCCGCGTTGCACCGTGATCCAGGCTTCGCGGTCACGTATTTGTTGTGCCTTGTCATTACCGAGGTCATAACCGATGGCCGTGGGATAAATCAGCAGTTCAGCGCCCGCCAGCGCCATCGAACGCGCGGCTTCCGGAAACCACTGGTCGAAACAGATCAGCACACCGAGTTTGCCGATACTGGTTTCAATCGGGTGAAAACCAGCTTCACTGGATTTGAAATAATACTGTTCGTAATACCCGGGGTCATACGGGATGTGGGTCTTGTGATAGCTGCCGGCGAGGCTGCCATCACTGTCGGCGACCAGCGCGGTATTGTAATAATCACCGTTTGACATATGTTCGAACACCGAACCAACGATGACCACGCGGTGTTGTTCCGCCTGGGCGCACAGCCATTGCGAGGTCGGGCCGGGCACGGTTTCTGCGCGGGCGAAGGCGTCATCGTTTTCCTGCTGGCAGAAATATCGGCCGTTGTGCAGTTCCGAGAGTACGATCAGCTGCGGTTTGTCCGCTTGCGCGCACGCCTGTGCAATAGCTTTTTCCAGCTTCGCGCGGTTCGCGTTCAGCTTGTCACTGAATGATTGCTGTACCAGTGATATCTTGAGTGTGCGTCTCTTCATAGTATTATTTCATTGTGCCCTGGGTGAGCTGCATACACAGGCAATGAAAACTGCCGCACTGTTCGACCACCGGCAGGGCGTTAATGCCGATGATTTCATACTGCGGAAACAGGGTTTGCAACTGTGTGATCGCGACCTTATCCATCGGGTCATCATACAACGGGCACAGTATTGCGCCATTGATAATCATGAAGTTCACATAGGTACAGGCGAGGCGCTGGCCGGAAAGACCGAACTTCGGCGCAGGTAAGGTGAATGCAACCAGGCCATAGGCGTCACCATTCGGCTGGCGCAGCGCCTGTAATTCTTTTTCCATTGCTGCGAGTTCTGCATAGTTAACATCGTCTGGATCTGTGCAGCTGGCGTAGGCAATCACATCGTTGGGGCAAAACCGCGCCAGCGTATCGACATGGCCATCGGTGTCATCGCCTTCGATATGGCCGTGTGATATCCAGTGCACATTATCAACACCGAGAAACTGTTTAAGCAGGTCTTCTATCCGGCCCTGGTCATAGCAGGCGTTGCGTGTTGTCGTGAGCAAACAGCTTTGCGTGGTGAGCAGGCTGCCCTTGCCATTGCTTTCGATGCTGCCGCCTTCGAGTATCAAAGGTATTGACTGGAGTTCACAGGCAAACACGTCTTGCTCGGCGAGGCGTCGATTGATCTGGTCATCATCACTGGAACTGTATTTGCCGCCCCAGGCATTGAAACGAAAATCGAGCAGTTTATGTTTGCCGCCTTCAATCACACCAATCGGGCCGGCGTCACGCATCCAGACATCATTGGTCGCTGCCAGCCTGGGTAAACAGTTTTGCATGTTGACCCCGGCCTGTTGCAATAAGGCGATGGCGTGATCGCGCAGGGCTTCATCCGTGCATACCAGCAGTACGCGCTGGTATTGCGCGGCAGCATGAATCAGTTCTACGAAGACCGTATCGACCGCCGCCATATCGCCTTTCCAGCCATTGGCGCGATGCGGCCAGGCGAGCATCAGCGCATCCTGGGGTTCCCATTCTGCGGGCAGGCGTCGGGGGGTAGATGGCAGCGCGCGCGTGCCTTCGAGTCCGGGCGTGGCCTGGCTGGATTTTGCCTGTGTGGGTGTGCTGGTGTTCATGC
>JBATHJ010000251.1:0-1781 GCA_049666625.1 Gammaproteobacteria bacterium
GACCGGCAGCTCGGCCAGGTTGATCGGCACTTTGCCGGGGCTTTGCGCGGCGTCGACATGAAAGATGATGTTGCGTTCGCGGCAGATCGCGCCGATCGCGGCGATGTCCTGGATGACGCCGATTTCGTTGTTGACGTGCATGATGGACACCACGCTGGTGTCGTCTCTTAACGCGGCCTTGAATTTGTCGAGGTCGAGCAGGCCGTTGGGTTCGGGATCAAGGTAGGTCACTTCGTAACCTTCGCGTTCGAGCTGGCGACAGGTGTCGAGCACCGCTTTGTGTTCGGTTTTGCAGGTGACGATGTGTTTGCCGCGTTTCTGGTAAAAGTGCGCTGCGCCCTTGATGGCGAGGTTGTCGCTTTCGGTGGCGCCGGAGGTAAACACGATTTCACGCGGGTCGGCGCCGACCAGGTCGGCGATGTACCCGCGCGCCTGTTCGACCGCGGCTTCGGCGGTCCAGCCAAACGCATGACTGCGTGAGGCCGGGTTGCCGTAGGTGCTGCTGGGGCCTAAATATTTAACCATCTCGGCCACGACGCGTTCGTCGCACGGCGTGGTCGCGCTGTAGTCCAGGTAGATCGGGTTGTGCTGGTCGGTGAGTTTGCTGGCACTCATGATGCAGACCCGGCTGTTCTGTTATGGCGGCCCTGGTTAATCGCTTCGGCCTGTTTTCGCGCAAGAATAAAACGACCAATCATTTTGTCGCGTTGCATGGAAAGTTCGGGAATGCCCGGACGATCAACAAACTGCGCCAGCGTAATGTTATCTAGAAAATCATAGAGTCGATTGCTGAGGTCAGTCCAGAGCTCGTGGGTCAGGCATTGTTCACCTTCCTGGCAGTTACCTTCACCCGCGCAGCGAGTAACATCGACACTTTCATCGACCGCACTGATGATCTCGGCAATGCTGATCTTGTCTGCCGGACGCGCCAGGCGATAACCACCACCCGGTCCACGCACGCCCTTGACCAGGCCATTCTTGCGCAACTTGGCAAACAGTTGTTCGAGATAGGACAATGATATGCCCTGGCATTGTGATATATCTGCCAGTGTTACTGACCCGGCCTTGTCGTGAATCGCCAGATCCAGCATGGCGGTAACGCTGTAACGGCCCTTGGTTGACAGTCGCATAATGGTCTCCGAATAATTCCTGACTAAAATAGTAGGTTAATTGTACTAAACCTACTAAAACAGTCAAGTATTACCTCAGCTGAGAACTGTCTCTTTGGGGGTATAAAACCGGGTTAACCGGGATATTTATGAGGTTTTCATTGCCGCCAAAGGCCGTGCTGGCGGGGATTGAGCCGGTTTAAACGCGTATTCATGAACTCGCTCATTAATCACGCCCGGTGCGCTCAGATTGCGCTCGTGGTCGCCTGGTGATACAGCGAGGCCAGCGCCAGCGCCCGGGTATAGTCCTCTACCGGGTGATCAAACACGGCATCGACAGCACCGGTTTCGACCACCTTGCCATCGCGCATGACGATCACCCGATGCGACATGGCGCGCACCACGCGCAGGTCATGGCTGATAAACAAATAACTCAGCTGATGTTTTTTCTGCAGCTCGGCGAGCAGGCCCAGCACCTGTTTTTGCACCGAGGCATCGAGTGCACTGGTCGGTTCATCCAGCAGGATAACTTCGGGCTCGAGAATAACGCTGCGGGCAATCGCCACACGCTGTCGCTGGCCGCCGGAAAACTCGTGCGGGTAACGCCACAACACGCTGTCATCAAGGCCGACTTCTTCCAGTGTCTGCACCATGCGTTCGAAGCGTTGTTGT
>JBATHJ010000252.1:0-2901 GCA_049666625.1 Gammaproteobacteria bacterium
GAGTATATGTTTTTACATTTAACTGGTTTTTCTCTGCGTCCTCTGCGCCTCTGCGGTTTCGCTTTATTGCTTTTTAAATGCCCAGATTCACACCGATGCGGCAACATTACAATCAGCTAGTCAGCAAACACCACTTCCACTGCTGATTTTTAAATCATATACTCGTCTGCACTGATGGCAGACAAACCCAACACACAATCTTCTAAAGCCGAGCATATTGGCAAGGAAAAACAACGTCTGCTGGATGCCGACTGTGCATCAAAGCCATGGCGTCGCTGGGGGCCCTATTTGAGTGAACGTTCCTGGGGCACGGTACGCGAAGACTACAGCCCTGATGGGAGTGCCTGGGACTATCTCAGCCATGACATGGCACGCAGCAAGGCCTATCGCTGGGGTGAAGACGGCCTCGCGGGGATCAGTGATCGCTACCAGTTGCTGTGTTTTGGCCTGGCGCTGTGGAATGGCAAAGACCCGCTATTGAAAGAACGCGCATTTGGCCTCACGCCGAATGAAGGCAATCACGGCGAAGATCTCAAGGAATATTATTTTTATCTCGACAGCACGCCGACGCACAGCTACATGCGTTACCTGTACAAATACCCACAGTCGGAATTCCCCTACCAGCACCTGGTGGACGAGAACCGTAGTCGCCAGGGTCGCGGTGAAGAATACGAGCTGCTCGACACTGGCATATTCGACGACGATCGCTATTTCGATGTGTTCGTGGATTATGCCAAGGCCGATGCCGAAGATATGTGTATCCGCATCGAGGTACACAATCGCGGGCCGGAGCCGTCACAGCTGCATATCCTGCCGCAGCTATGGTTTCGCAATACCTGGGCATGGACCCAATCGCAGGCACATGAGCAGGCACCCGTCATACGCGCAGATGATGCAGCTGCCGATGATAATTTCGTCTGCCTGGTTGCAGATGACAGCGCGTCCAGCGGACTGACCAATCTGCCGTTTAGCTACGAGCTCGGTGAACGCCGACTCTACGCCGAAGCCGATGGTGAACTGTTATTCACCAACAATGAAACCAATACGGCTCGTGTCTACGGTGTTGAAGATGACACCAGCCCGGTTTTCAGCAAGGACGCATTTCACCGTCATGTGATCCACGGTGAATCCTGTGTCAATCCTGCGCGCGAAGGCAGCAAAGCATGCGTGCATTTCACCCGCACAATCCCTGCCGGTGGCAAGCTCATGCTGCGCCTGCGCCTGACCGACCAGCGGCTGGACAATCCACTGGCCGATGTCGATAGCATTATCGATACACGCCGCGCCGAAGCCGATGAGTTCTATGCAGGCATCCATCCAGCAAAAGCCAGCGAAGATGAATGCCGCGTGCAGCGCCAGGCGTTCGCCGGGCTGATGTGGGGCAAGCAGAATTATATTTTCGATGTGGAAAAATGGCTGAGCGGAGACAACCCAAATGACCCGCCGCCGGATTCGCGCAAGCACATTCGTAACGAGCACTGGCGGCATCTGAATTCACAACGCATCCTGTCGATGCCGGACACCTGGGAATACCCCTGGTTCGCAGCCTGGGACCTCGCGTTTCACACTGTGCCGATCGCGCTCATCGACCCGGTGTTTGCCAAGGAACAGTTATTGCTCATGCTGTTCGAACAGTTCCAGCATCCCAATGGCCAGATCCCGGCATACGAGTGGGAGTTTTCCGATCTCAATCCGCCGGTGCACGCCTGGGCGGTGTGGCGCGTGTACAACATGGACCGCATTCGATCGGGCAAGGCCGATACCGCGTTTCTGGAAAAATGTTTTCACAAGCTGATGATCAATTTTGCCTGGTGGATCAACAAGGTCGACAAAGAAGGCAACAATGTTTTCGAAGGCGGCTTTCTTGGACTCGACAACATCACCCTGTTCGATCGTTCCGAAAAAATGCCTGACGGTGCAACACTGGAACAATCTGACGCGTCTGGCTGGATGGGCATGTACTGCCAGAACCTGATGCGCATCTCGCTGGAACTGGCCAAAACCAATCCTGTGTACGAAGGCCTGGCGACCAAGTATTTTCAGCACTATGTCTATGTCGGCGCAGCGATGAAACACATGGGTGCAAAGGGCGATCACAACCTGTGGGATGAAAATGACGGCTTCTTCTACGATGTATTGCGCTACCCCGGCGGTAGCTACGAAAAATTGCGCGTGCGCTCACTGGTAGGCCTGATCCCGTTATTCGCTGTCGAGCGCCTGGAAGAGCACTGGATAAAACCGTTCAAAGAGTTCACTACCAACTTCGGCTGGTTCATCGAAAACCGCCAGGACATTGTCGAGCAGTGCGTCAACCTGGTGAGCAATGAGAAAGGCAATACCCACGTACTCACCATCGTAAATCCAGCACAACTCGAACGCATACTGCAATGCGTATGGGACGCAAACGAATTCCGTTCCAGCTATGGCATGCGCAGCCTGTCGCGTTATCACAGCGATCACCCCTATATATTAAACAATAGCACGGTACGCTACGAACCCGCCGAAGCTGATTGCAAGATCAAGGGCGGTAACTCGAACTGGCGCGGACCGATCTGGTTCCCGACCACCTTCCTGATGATCGAATCACTGCGCAAGCTCGACGCTGCATATGGCACGGAAATAAAGATAACAACAGCGGACGGTGTCGAAGTTTGCGCGGGCGAAATGGCAAAATACTTTGCCAACGCAATGATTTCCATTTTCACGCGTGATGCTGATGGCAAACGCCCGGTATACGCACGCGTGGATAAATTCCAGCACGATCCGCACTGGCGTGATTACATCACCTTCTTTGAATATTTCGACGGTGATAACGGCAAGGGCCTGGGCGCATCGCACCAGACCGGCTGGACTGCACTGGTCGCCTCACTCATTGATGAATGGCGCCAGTAAGCATGACTG
>JBATHJ010000253.1:0-1798 GCA_049666625.1 Gammaproteobacteria bacterium
AATGCGTGGTGCCCGGTCCGTGGCAGGTTTCACAGCCATCGCTGGCAAACGGTGTGCGCGCATCCGCTGCCTGGCCGTGTGGATTCTTGCGCATACCGATGACTTTTTCTTCGTGACAGTCATTACAGGCATCGATACCCAGCACTTCACCTTCTGCCATGCCCTTGCAGGGATTTTCATCAACAGCTGCAGACTCAGTCGCTATCTCAGTCACTGCTTCTGGTGCCGCTTCTGAAATAGAGTCTGCAACGGATTCTGAAACCGTTGCAGTATCAGCCCCGGTGCTGGCTGCAGTTGCGGACGGTGCTTCAACCTCAGTGGCAAATATCACAGCGCTCCAGCCAATGAGCACTACTAATAAAAGTTGCTTTGAAATCATGCTGTTATTCCTCGCACTGTGGTCGCCGGCAAGCGTCCATTGTTATGTTGCGTGCGCACAGGTGAAATAAAATTTAGCCACAGCCACCTGCCCTGGCGATTATTTTCTGCAGCCTGACCTTCTCTGTGTATTCGCGTTGCGGTACATGATGTTCATCCGGTCGTGCTGCGGCATGGCGCGCGCCCAGCGCGTATTTGAACGGATGCCGCAGGCTGCCGTCCGGCCTGTCCAGGCTGGCGGCAGCGTGTTCATCCTGCTCCTCATGCCTTACGCCGTAGACATTTAGCCAGTGGTTAATACCGCCTTCGAGAATATAAACATTCGGTTTCGCCAGTGCCATCATCTGTTTCCATGCGCGCGTTGAAAGAATTTCATCATTACTCACCAGCACCACCACCGAGAGCTCGGAAAGTTTGCGCAACCTGTCTCGTTGTGCCGGCAGGTCCTTGATGCTGACACGTTCGGAATCAACCAGGTGAAAAATATTCCAGTCGCGCTCCTCGCGCAGGTCGAAAATAATCAGCTCGATATAGTCATCGTTCATCAGCGCAAGCAACTCACCCGGGTCGATATAGACCCCGCGGTTCTCCAGTCGTGCACCGTACTCTGCAGCCATGAAGCCCCACTTCTGCTCAAGCTCGGGCTGGCCATACAGCGCCAGCGCTGCGGCGGCGGCGAGCAGTAAACCGGCAGCGTAAACATGTGGCTTGAATTCGGCACTCATTGCGGATCATTCCTGCCATAGATGATTCGCTGGATCCAGCCGAAGCCGATGAACATCACCACGGCAAGACAGATCAGCAGAAACACTACTACCCCGGTTTCCAGCCCGAACAGTTCGGGCAGGGTGAAGCGTCCGAGGTAACTTGAGTTCCAGAAAGCATCAATGTGTTCAACAGTTTCATTAAAGGCGAACACACCAGCAAATAGACCCAGCACAAAGAACATGCCGTCTATTTTCAGAGTCGCCACACTGACCAGCGAGGTGCCCGGGCAGTAACCGCCAACAACAAAACCCACGCCCATAATGAGGCCACCCACGATACCGGGCCAGAGCCAGGTTTCATTTACATGGATGTCGTCATAATCCAGCAGACCCAGTGCCGTGCTCCAGAAAATCAGCAGCATCGCCACCACGATGGCGGTGAATATCATTTTCAACACACGCAGATCGCTGAAATAAAATTGTGCTGCCAGTTTGCGCCCATCGCCAAAACCGCCCGATTCGAGGATGAAACCAAAACCGAAACCGATACCCAGATACACCAGGTATGAACCGGTGACGCCGAGGGTGGCTGCCAGATCAAAAGGTGCCATGGCCTATGCTCCCGGCTGCCACAGGCGCCGGACGAACCACGCCAGTGCGTAACCGCCGACAAACACGGCGAACATAAACGCCCAGCTGCCCACTGATAACAC
>JBATHJ010000254.1:0-5355 GCA_049666625.1 Gammaproteobacteria bacterium
CGCTTTCCCGGAAAGTGAAATCAAGTGCCAGACTTCAGGAATGAGCGACCGCATGGTCAAACCCGTCACCCTGAAAACATTGAAAACCACGCTCGGAAAGTGGCGACCAGCAGAAGCAGCGAGCTGATTATTCAGCAACACTGCGCTATGGCATGGTTTACAATCTGGAATATTAACCGCGGAATACACTATGCCAAAACCGACCGCTGTAGAACTCGAAACCGCGCTAACCATGGCGGCGCAAATGCGCGACAAAAATATCGACCCTTTCTTTGTAGCCAAGGCATTGTTGAGTGAACACTATCGTGCAAAATGTATGCATGAGGTATTACTGGCCGCGGACCGGTATCTCAACATGGGCATGTCAGAGAGCGAACGAACCCGGCTTAAGCGCGCTATTGAAAAAGCCAAGGACGCAGAAGCATATACAACAAGCGCGACACGAAATAATTTTGGCCTGGAATAAATACTGAATAGTCAGGCGTTCATCAGCGCGGATGCATCGTAACGCGCGCTTCACCCAAACCTCGCGCATCTGAAGCTGCCTCCAGCATGCCACTTGCCTTGTGCCTGATCACAACCTGCATGTTGCCAAAACCGGATTCGTGTTTTTCCAGCAGGTGCTGCATTGCAGTGAGATCGCGCACCACGGTTTCTTCCAGGGCACCTGCTTCATAGCTGACACTGTCGGGTAAATACTGGTGATGCAGACGCGGCAGGTTTACCATGTGGTCGGCATCTGCACCTTCATAAAAATCCAGCATGGCGCGCAGCACCATGGTGATAATCCGGCTACCACCGGGTGTGCCGAGCACCGCGAGCCTGTCATCGGTTTCGATAAAGCTCGGGCTCATACTCGATAACATACGTTTACCGGGCGCAATGGCATTGGCACTGCCACCGACCAGTCCGTAGGCGTTGGGTGTACCGGGTTGCGCAGAAAAATCATCCATTTCATCATTCAGCAATACACCGGTGCCTTCGGCGATAAAGCAGGCACCAAACGGGTAATTGATCGACAGCGTTGCAGACACCCGGTTGCCATGCTGATCAATGATAGAAAAATGCGTGGTGTCAGTCGCCTTGCCGGTATCTTTGGCAACCGGCTTCAATGTCGAACTCGGGGTTGCGCGTTGCGCATCAAAATCCAGGAGTAATTGTGCTGCATGCTGCTTCGACATCAGCCGCTGCAGCGGCACATCAACATAGTCAGTATCGCCGAGAAATTCTGCACGATCACGGTAGGCGCGACGCATCGCCTCGATGAGTGCGTGATTGCGCCGGGTTTGATCAAGATCCTGGTAATCGAGCGCCTCCAGCATGTTGAGTATTTGCGCAATAGCAACACCGCCCGAGGAGGGCGGCGCCACACTGGTGACTTTCATATCGCGATAGTGTGTCACCAGCGGTTCACGTTCGATAACACGATACTCTGCAAGATCCTGCAGCTGCCAGATGCCGCCGTGCCTGCGCACTGACTCAACCAGTTTGTTTGCGACCTCGCCGGCATAAAACCCTTCGGCGCCCTGCTTCGCAATGTGTTCAAGCGTACCTGCAAGATCTGTCTGTACGATCAGATCACCAATCGCTGGCACTTCGCCCTGCTTGAGCAATATCGCTGCGGTAGACGGGTATTGATTTATCGCATCGAGACGAAATTGTGCCATGCGTTGATAATGCGCATCGACAGCAAAGCCTTCACGCGCATAGCGTATCGCCGCTTGCAAAGATTGTGACAGCGCCAGCTTGCCATAATTTTCTGCAAGGTGCGCCAGTGCTGCGGGTTCGCCGGGAATGCCAGCGGACAGCGGGCCATTGATAGACGCACCAGGTATCACCTCGGCATTCGCATCAAGATACATATCACGGTGCGCTGCCAGCGGCGCACGTTCGCGACCGTCGAGCATGACATCACGCCCGTCTTTCTCGATATGCAGCAACCAGAAGCCGCCGCCACCGATACCTGAACTGTAGGGCTCGACCACGGCGAGTGCCGCCGACACCGCCACCGCTGCATCAAATGCATTACCGCCCTGCTGCAGAATATCGATACCTGCCTGGGTCGCCAGCGGGTGCGCGCTGGCAACCGCGGCTTGTGCGGAGCGTGATTCAGGCGGGGCGTATGCGCAACTGGCAAGCTGGAACGACAGCACACATAGAAGCAGCAGGCGCAGCATCAACGGCGCATGTGGGCGACACCTGTGAAACGACAGCGTGGAAAGTGTTAGCGCCAGGCGCATACCGGTGTATCTCGCCATGTGCACGATTTATTTGTCTGCAACCAGGCTCTGGTACTTGGCAAGCAGCTGCTCCTGGGTTTCGACACGGTTGGGGTCATGCGGAATACAGTCGACCGGGCACACTTCTACGCATTGCGAGGTTTCATAATGTCCGACGCACTCGGTGCACAGGTTCGGGTCGATAATATAGATATCATCGCCGGGACTGATTGCGTCATTCGGGCATTCAGGCTCACACACATCGCAATTGATACATTCGTCAGTAATATATAAAGCCATAATAAATCACAGGTACAGATTATCCAGGGAAGCTCTGATGTGTCATCCATGAATTAATCAGAGCACGCATTCAACAACATGCGATTTTGCCGAATGCTTCATTTTCAACCACATGGTTGGCTGAAAATGGCAGCACATGCATGTGCCGCCAGGGAGCTCTGAATTCTTCAGAGTTTCCCCTGGCGGATTTTAGCCACTGCCTGCTTCAGCTCATCCACAACGATTTTATGGACAAACTGCGAGACATCACCTCCATGCAGGGCAATTTCCTTGACCAGCGAAGCGGAAATAAAGCTGGTTTCTTCAGCCGGGGTCATAAAAACGGTTTCGACGGTATTGTCGAGACGGCGATTCATGCTCGCCAGCTGCATCTCAAATTCAAAATCAGATACCGCGCGCAGGCCACGCAAAATAACATTGGCATTGCGTGTGTGCACAAAATCGACCAGCAGTTCGGAAAAACCACACACTTCGACATTGTCGAGTCCGGTCAGCACGGTCTTCACCATGGTCACACGCTGCTCAAGATCAAACAGCGGCGCCTTGGAAGGATTGGCCGCAATTGCAACGATGACACGATCGAACAATTTAGACGCGCGCTGCACAAGGTCACTGTGCCCATTGGTCACAGGGTCAAATGTCCCCGGGTAGACGGCAACCACCGACATTGGTCTTACTCCTGGCTAGTAGTAAACAGGTGGTAGGCCACCTGCCCTGCGCGTTTCTGTTTGATTAACTGCCAGCGCTGCGGCACCAGCAGTGCGCTGGCAGCTTCGCACTCGAGGTATATTTTTGCCTTCGCTGCCAGCCAGTCACCCTGTTCCAGCAAGGCGCAACAGGGCTCTGCCAGCCCGCTCTGATAGGGCGGATCGATAAATACAATATCGAACCTGGGCATGCTGCTGGTGCGGCCCGCGCGTAAAAAAGCAATGGTATCACGCTGTAACACGTTTGACTGCGCCGCCGCGAGCACATCGATATTGCCCGCCAACGCGCTTGCCGCCTGTGCATCGTGTTCCAGCATAAGCACATCCGCCGCGCCACGCGAAGCGGCTTCCAGCCCGAGCGCACCACTGCCGGCAAACAGGTCAAGACAATGACTGCCGGGAAGGTCGGCCTGCAGCCAGTTGAACAGGGTTTCGCGTACCCGGTCTGGCGTCGGCCGCAGCCCCGGGCGATCGGGAAAAGTCAGTTTTCGACTGCGCCAGCGCCCGCCGATGATACGCAGCATTCCCTTGCCGGACTGTCTGTTTACAGGCTTCACGCTAGCGTAATGGGCTAGCGACTATTGCTCGGCGCTATTGCTGTCGGCCTTGTGACTGGCATCACTGCCCACCACCACGGTCACCAGCCTGTCCGCCTGGATGCGCTGCTGCATCGCGGTTTTCGCGGCATTTGCGTCTATCGCCTCTACGCGCTGGATGAAATTATGTAAATAATCCATCGGCAGGTCATAAAACCCGATCATCGCAATGTAATCCAGCAGCTTGCTGTTGCTGTCGAGGTTCAGCGGAAAACTGCCGGTGATATTATTTATGCTGGCCTTAATTTCATCCGTACTCGGGCCTTCTGCGAGATAACGCTCGAGTTCTTCACGCAATAACGTCAAGGACTCGTCGGTCTGGTCACTGCGGGTTTGCATGCCCATCATGAACGGCCCGAGTTCACGCATCGGCGAAAAATAACTGTAGACGCTGTAGGCCAGTCCACGCTCCTCGCGAATGCTATCGACCAGGCGCGAGGTAAAACCACTGCCACCAAACACGTGATTGGCGACATAAAGCGCGAGATAGTGCTCATCAGTACGATTCATACCCGGCTGGCCGACAAAGATATGACTTTGCCGCGACGGATATTCAATCCGAATATCCCGTGCCCTGGGAAGCATCTTTACCTCGGGCAGATCTGCTGCGCGCTGGCCACTGTTCAGGCCTGACACCAGGCGCTCAATCAATGCCTCGGCCTGGGTGCGGTCCACTGCGCCAACGATCGCGATGACCGCGTTTTTCGCCACGTAATATTGCCGGTAGAAGCCGCGCACAGCTTCAGGCGAAAGCTGCTGCAGACTGGACTCGGTGCCTGCGCTCGGCTCGGCGTAGGGATGATCACCATAGATGGCACGGTAAAAAGCTTCTTCAGCAATATCTGACGGTGACTGCTTGCGTGCAACAGCGGCTACTTTCATCCGCGCCAGTTCACGTGCGTATGCCTCCGCGGGAAAATCGGCCCGGGTCAGCACCGTTGCCAGTGTCTCGATCGCGGGCTCGAGATATTTTTTATCAGTCAGACTGCGCACGCTGACATACGCCATGTCGCGCAGGGCGGCATTTGAAAACTGGGCGCCGACAGATTCAAATTGCTCGGCGATCTGTTGCGAAGACAGGCCGCCGGCACCTTCTGCCAGCAGACCATTGGTGAGCGTGGAGAGCCCGCTTTTGCCGGCATCACGCGCACTGCCGGCGTCGAACACAATACGAATATCCACCATCGGCAGGCCTTCGACGGGCACAAACATGACCCGGGCACCATTGCGCGTTTCCCAGTGCTGGATATCCGGGATCGCATGCGCCAATGACGATAATGCCAACGATGCTGCAAACACCAGTAACAGGCCAGCGTTTTTAAACCCGGTTTTAATGGCCATGTTGATCCCCGTTGCGTGCATTGCTGGCAACCGTATCATCGTTCAACGGCAAGGGTTCGAGCACGGCCACAGTCAGCCGCTCATCGACAAAATATTTTTGCGCGACCTGCTGAATCTGTGCGGGCGTGACTGCCTGCACCTTTTCCACGTATGCCTGTTTGGTTTGCCAGCCGAGCCCGGTGGTTTCTAGAC
>JBATHJ010000255.1:0-2520 GCA_049666625.1 Gammaproteobacteria bacterium
CGGTGTGTCTTTCACCGGGACCACCACCTGGCCGTAGCGGTCGGTCGGGATCCCGCCCATCGTATAGTGTGCGGTGGGAAACACCGGGATCGGTGATTCTGCAGGATCAAGCCCGAGGAAGGTAATACAGGTCTGGCGAATGCCCGGCAAACGTTGATGAATAACATCTTCACCCAGATGATCCAGCTTGAGCATGACATAATCTTTTTTCGGACCGCAGCCGCGACCTTCGCGCACTTCGGTGGCAATCGCGCGACTCACCACGTCACGACTGGCAAGGTCCTTGGCTTTGGGTGCATAGCGTTCCATCAGGCGCTCGCCATCAGCGTTCACCAGGTAGCCGCCTTCACCGCGCGCGCCTTCGGTAATCAGCATGCCACGGCCGGCGATACCGGTCGGGTGAAACTGAAAAAACTCCATGTCCTGTAACGGCACCCCGGCGCGCAGCGCCATGCCCATGCCATCACCGGTGTTAATTAATGCATTGGTCGTGGTGCGGTAGAGCTGTCCGGCACCGCCGGTTGCCAGCAATGTGGTCTTGGCCTCGATGATGACCGGCACGCCGTCCTGGATATTAAACGCCAGCGCGCCCAGCACCTGGCCGTCTTCGTCTTTGAGTAAATCGACTGCGAAATATTCATCAAAAAAATGGGTCTTGGCGCGAATGTTCTGCTGATACAGGCTGTGCAAAATCGCGTGGCCGGTGCGATCAGCCGCAGCGCAGGTGCGTGCCGCCTGGTCGCCGCCAAAATTCTGGCTCTGGCCGCCGAACGGGCGTTGATAAATCGAACCATTATCAAGCCGCGAAAACGGCACGCCGAAATGCTCCAGTTCATACACTGCTTTGGGTGCGGCGCGACACATATATTCGATTGCATCCTGGTCACCGAGATAATCACCGCCCTTGACCGTGTCGAACATGTGCCAGTGCCAGTTGTCCGGTGTCACATTGGCCAGCGCGGCATTCATGCCACCCTGCGCCGCAACAGTGTGGGAACGCGTTGGAAACACCTTGGATACCACGGCGACACTCGCCTCACCCTGCGCCAGTTGCAGTGCAGCGCGCAGACCGCCACCGCCGGCACCGATAATCAGGGCGTCAAACTGGCGTCTTTTAATTCCCATGCTTACCCCGTCACCGTTAGCAATAATGCACGATACGCCCATAAGCCACTGCCGAGCAGCGTGCTCATAATCAATGCCAGCACCAGGATGCGCAGCATAATGTTATGCACATAATCGAGCACCACGTCGCGCATACCGATCCAGGCATGAAACAACGTGGCAAGCACAAACAGCGACATCGATACCGCGTTGAGCGGCTGGTACAACCAGCCACGCCAGGCTTCAAAACCCGTGCTGTCTGCAGTCAATCCACTGAACAGCAGGTAAATGATAAACAATGCAATATAGACCGCACTGACGCGCTGAATCACCCAGGGACGCAGTCCTTCGAGAACATATACGCTCATAGCCAGGCCCCAAAGACAAAGCCGGCCACTACCATCAGCTCCGCCGCAATCACCAGCCAGGCACCGGTACGTGAAGATGATTTTTCCACGCCGATGTCAGCATCGATTAACAGGAAGCGGATGCCGGCGAACAAATGGTGCGCCAGCCCCCATACCAGTGCCAGCATGAGCACTTTTAGTGCAGGCTGTTGCAGTATGTTCATCACGTAATCGAATCCATCACGGGAGGTGACGGAAAGCTCCAGCAGGTAGGCCGCCAGCGGAATAGCAAGAAACAGCAACACGCCGGAGGCGCGGTGAGCTAACGAGACCATGCCGGTGATCGGCAGGCGAATCTTGAACAGATTCAGGTAAATCGGACGCTTGTTGGCAAGCATAAACTTCCGTTAGTGTATCGATAAAAACTATCGATGGAATTATCGGCGTAATTCACCGAGTTGGTACGGTTATTATAGGTCTGAATTCGGTAAAGACAGGTAACACTTAAAATCAATTTCAGGCTATTGTCAACTTAAAGCCCGCCAACTAGCGCGTGTATTCTGCACGCCATGCGATTAATATAACGTATTATGCAAAGCTGGCTGTTGAATACCCGCGCAGCGACCTCATTCTAAATTTCCGAGCTTACAACCCGAGTCATTTATGCATCCCGACTGGCAACAATTTCTTGAGCAATCCGGCGCCCAGATTAGCAATGGATGCGTCGCCGCGTTCGGCAACACCGCGCAGGAACGCGATGCCGCGCTAAACGCTGACGTGGTGTGCGATCTTTCACACTATGCCCTGCTAGCGGCACAGGGTGATGACGCTGTTACGTTTTTGCAGGGCCAGCTGACCAATGATGTGACTACCGTGGATGACACCCACAGCCAGCTCAATGCCTATTGCAATAACAAGGGCAGGATGATTTCAAACTTCAGGATTTTTCGCAGTGAAGGCACGCTGTTTATCAGCCTGCCACAGGAACTTGTCGAGATCACCCTGACAAAAATGCAGCACTACATCCTGCGCTCACAGGTGGCCATGGGTGACGTCAGCGATGCCCTGC
>JBATHJ010000256.1:0-2885 GCA_049666625.1 Gammaproteobacteria bacterium
TCCGTCGCGTCGAACGCCAGTACGGGGTGTTCTATCGCCGCTTCACCCTGCCCGACACTGCCAATGCCGAGAAGATCGAAGCGCATTCAGAACACGGTGTACTGAAAGTGACAATTCCGAAACAGGCTGTTGCGCAGGCAAGACGTATAGACGTAAAGCACTAAGTGCACGTCTGGATGGCCAAAACAATAAAGGCCCGCATTGCGGGCCTTTATTGTTTTTGTAATAGTTTTATTGGCGCAACTGTATAACCTTAAACTCTACCCGGCGGTTTTTCGCCCTGCCCTCTGCAGTTGCATTATCTGCAATCGGTTGCGCTTCACCGTAACCAGCAGCTGTCATGCGCGATTCCTCTACACCCTGCGCCTTTAGATAATTCATAACGCTGTTTGCACGTAGACGTGATAGTTCTTTGTTGTAGGCTGTCGCACCTTTATCATCGGTGTGCGCCTGAATTTCAACCTGCACATTTCCCAGCACCAGTAGTGTCGCCGTTACCTCATCCAGAATTTTTCTGGATGCAGTAGTCAGTTTTGCAGAGTTGCTTTCAAAATTGATCCCGAGCGTTGCGCTATCAAATACGCTGCAGCCAGATTCATTCACCGGGATACCTGGCGCTGAACCGAGACACTGGTCCCTGTCATCTGAGACCCTGTCGCCATCTTCATCTTTCAGCAGTGGGCAACCGCCCGAATCAACCACGGTACCGGCTACTGTGTTCGGGCACTTATCCTGCACATCAGCCACACCGTCATTGTCAGTATCCACAATACGTTCGCAGCCACTGGCATCGACTGCAACGCCGCGCTTTGTTCCCGGACACTGGTCAATATTTTCCGGCACACCGTCAGCGTCGTAATCAATCGCCAGATTACAGCAGTCGACATCGACTACGCGTCCGTAGGCAGTGTCTGGACACTTGTCATTGGCATCACTGATACCGTCAGCATCACTGTCCCGGGTGGATCGCTGTTTATGTCCAAAACGTTTCAACAGGTTGACCGAAATCAGCGAGGCATCTTTGTCAAACGAATCAATATTCGCGCGCACTGCAAAGCCATTGTTCCAGCCGTATTCAATGCCGGCGCCAAAGTGAATTTGCGCGCTGTTTTCTTTATCGTAATTCACATTTGCCGAATTATTCAGCAACGACAGGCCGGCGTGCAGATAACTCTGCCAGCCGCGACGCGAGGTATAGTCTTCGTTTTTGAGCTGGTGCCAGAAATACCACACTGCGCTGCCGCCCAGGGTGGCGTAATCAACCTGGCCATTCGGATTGAGCGTGACAAAACCCTGGTTATCCAGTGTTGCCGTGCCGAGATCGACATAAAAACCTTCGACCGACAACTGCGGGCTAAAATCATAACCGCCGAACAGTTTAAAACCCGAGTCACTGCCATCTCCCAATTTGTAACCGGTGTTTTTTGTGTCCGGGTCGAGCTCGGTCACGCCGAGACCTGCACCGATATACCACTGCTTTTCGAACTCGGCGGCGGCAACTGTGGTGCTGGTGGATAGTACGCTGATGATAATCACAAGCCGTTGCATAATGCTGCTGCGTGATATTCGTAACAGCGGCAACAACAGCAGTAATAATGTTAACGGGCCATTGCCACCGATACCGCTCAGGCCGGTGCTGATTGTATCGTTCGGATCATACGGTCTTGAATCTGCATCCATGTAATCGGGAACAGTATCGTTGTCAGTGTCGGCGCATGCAGGATAGTTGCCACACTCGGCGGCGTCTTCTACGCCATCACCGTCGCTGTCACCGCCGAAAGCTAAGCCACTGCTTTCAGGATCGACATAATCCGGAATACCATCAGCATCGCTGTCGATAACAGCTTCTATGCTATCGTCTACGCCGTCGGCATCACTGTCAGTGTCCTGGTAATCGGGAAAGCCATCACCGTCAGTATCGACCGGGTTTCCTGATATCAGTGCACCGACTTCGACCGCATCCGGGATACCGTCGTTGTCTGAATCCATGTCCATGTAATCCGGCTGGCCATCGCCATCGCTGTCGGGGCATGCCGGATAGGCCGGGCATTCGACGTCATCCGCGATGCCATCGCCATCACTGTCGCCCGCGCCGGGGCCCGCATCATCGGCGTCTACATTATCGGGTATGCCGTCACCATCGCTATCACCATTGCCTTCGGTAACATCTGGCACACCGTCATTGTCGCTGTCGTCATCCTGTGCATCAGGAATGCCGTCGCCGTCGGTATCCAGCGGATCCGTGGTCGGATCATTATCACCATCGGTGTTCGGATCTTCGTCGACATCATCAATACCGTCGTTGTCGTCATCCGGGTCCAGATAGTTGTCTATGGTGTCACCATCGATGTCACCCAGCGGGCCGTCTTCGTCCTTGCTGTCCATATAATCAGGCAGGCCGTCACCATCGTTGTCGGGACATGCAGGATAGGCCGAACATTCGACATCATCGTCAATGCCATCACCATCGCTGTCACCCGCGCCCGGGCCGGCATCATCGATGTCGACATAGTCAGGAATCAGGTCACCGTCGGTGTCAATCACACCTTCGATGGCATCATCGACACCGTCATTGTCGCTGTCGGCATCCTGGTAGTCAGGTGTACCATCGCCATCGCTGTCCAGCGGTAACCTGTCATCGACACCGTCAGCGTTCTGATCGAATATGCCGTCCATACCCACATCCGTAATGTCCACATCAAGCGCGTTGTCGATACCATCATTATCGATATCGCTGTTGCTGGTACCGGCTTCGGTTGCATCCAGAATACCGTCATTGTCGCTGTCGGTTTCCATGTAGTCGGGCGTGCCATCAGCATCGCTGTCTGCACACAACGGGTAGAGTTCGCATTCGATACTATCCGCAATGCCATCGCCGTCACTAT
>JBATHJ010000257.1:0-1533 GCA_049666625.1 Gammaproteobacteria bacterium
ACTGTACAGAGTGTGTTTGTGATGCATGGGGTGGTTCCTTCGTCAGGTCGATATGGGGTCTATGTTAACGCGACAGGTTGGCCACGCGCACGGGGGCGGGTGGGTGGCTGTCATGAAAAGCGGAATACAGCGGGTCCGGTGTCAGGGTGCTGGCGTTGTCGCGATAGAGCTTTACCAGGGCGTTGATCAGGTGGCGGGCGGCGGTCTGCTCGGCGGCGAAATTGTCCGCCTCGAACTCGTGCTTGCGCGACAGGCGACTGAAGACAGGCTGCAGGAACATGGCAAAAACCGGTGCCGCCACCATAAACAGCAATAATGCCATATGCAGTGAAGGTTCGCTGACGCCCAGGCCACTATAGAAGGCAGGCTGATCGACCAGCCAGCCGAGCAGCGCCATGCCACCGAGACTCATCAGGATCATCGCGGCCAGCCGTTTCTGAACGTGCTTGTGCTTGAAATGGCCCAGCTCATGGGCGAGCACGGCCTCGATCTCATCCGGCTCCAGGGCGTTCAGCAGCGTATCGAAGAACACAATGCGTTTGTGCCGGCCCAGACCGGTGAAGTAGGCATTGCCATGGCCGGAACGGCGCGAACCATCCATGATGTAGATACCTTCGCTGGTGAAACCGCAGCGGCTGAGCAGGGACTCGATACGCGTGCGCAGCTCGTTGTCTTCCAGCGGGGTGAATTTATTGAACAGAGGCGCGATCACCGCCGGGTAGGCCCACATCATGAGCAGGCTGAAGCCGACCCATACCAGCCAGACATAGAGCCACCAGTAGCTGCCGGAGGCATGCATCAACCACAGCACCAGGGCGATCAACGGCGTGCCTATCAGCAGTAACAGCAACGCCTGTTTGACCAGATCGCCGAAAAATGTGGCGGCATTGGTGTGATTGAAGCCGAAGCGCGACTCAAGACCAAAGGTCATCCAGGCGGCGAAAGGCACATCGAGCAGGCTGGTCAGGAAGAAGAAGCTCATCATGACGGCAACGCCGGTGACGATCGGCGACCAGCCCAGCGGCGCCCACAGTGCGTCAAGCAGGGCAAAGCCGCCGCCCAGGGTCCAGGCCAGCAGGAGGGCCGTGTCATACATCAGTTCGACCCGGCCCAGGCGAGTCTTGGCGACACTGTAGTCAGCGGCCTTCTGGTGAGACGGCAGTGAAATACTGGCGGCGAAGGAGTCCGGAACCGTGGCACGCCGCGCCACGATATGATTGATCTGGCGGGTCGCCAGCCACTGGCGGATGACCAGGGACAGCAGTACCGCGGTAACGAATAGAATAGTAAAGGCATTCATTAGATGTGGTCGGGAGTCCGGTGGCGCTAGGTCGACGACGCAGGGTACGTCCTTTTCAGGGTAGCCTTTGCTAGAATGCAACTCAACTATTCAAACGACAAACAAAGGGAAATTCATGGCGCAGCATCCCGACAACCTCATCTGGATCGATTTGGAGATGACAGGACTTGACACCGACTCGGATTCCATTATCGAAATCGCGACCATCGTCACGGACGCCCAATTGAATGTCC
>JBATHJ010000258.1:0-2810 GCA_049666625.1 Gammaproteobacteria bacterium
CCATGAAAGCTGCTGGTCATGTTCATAACTCACCAGTTGTTGCGCACCGAGCGCCCACCCTGCAAGCGTTGCAGAACTATCACCTGTAGTGTTTATATTGTTGTTTCTGACGCGCACATAGCCGAGATCAAGTCCCGCCGTGAGCCTGATACCGCGTAGCAGCGCAGGCGGTTCGAATGGTGACCAGCTGACATCATTTTTAATATAGCTGCCGCTGTCTCCCGAAGCCGGGCTATCACGGAATCCGCGCACGCTGCTCAGGTCACCGATTGCGATTTGTTCCGAACCAAACAAGGCATCGCGACTCGCCTGCCCGGATAGTGTCATGCTGTAATTAAATGCGTGATTATCGACTACAAATGGTTTTGAATACGAAACATCCCATGACAGCTTTTCAAACTGCGCCTTGGGAATATCATCACTGGTAAGCGGATCATCTAGCAGGGCACCGAACGCATCAAGTCCGCGTGAATAAGCGATCTGTGCAGAGCGAATATCCTGCGCGCTGCGTTCGACGTAGAACAGCTTCACATCCGCCACCGCCAGGCGGCGTGACCCCGTTTCCAGTTTTACGTCTTCAACGAAGGTACTGGTGTCCTTGCGATTGATTACAATACTTGCCGTGGTTTTGCTGTTCTGGTCGCGATGCACCAGGCGCGATATGTTGAATGACTCTGTGTTCGAGTTGCCGCTTACTTTGAATGAACCCGTGTCACCTGTGTTGGTAGAGACGTACTCCGAACGATTAATACCCAGGCCATAACTCCAGTAACCATAGGGTATAGAAAGATTCAAACCAGCACTTGAGCTACTTTTATCTGATGATTTACTTCCTGCAGTATCTGTCGCGTTGAGATATAGATTATCGTTTATCGCCAATAAATTATCAGTATCGAGACTAATTTTTCCACGCCGTTTACCGGTAGACTCTGAGCCCTGGTTATCAAATCCCAGGGTCATTCGATAGGGGTTATTTATGATATTACTCACCAGCATCCTCGAATAACCCGGCTTATCTTTGACCGGTTCTATTGTCATCGTCGCATTACTCGATGCCAGTCGATTGATCTGGTCAATGCCCTGTTCTATATCACGCAGCTGGATGACTTCACCCAGCATTCCTGGAAAAGCAGTCGCTATCGCGGCGCGCGCTTCTAACTCGTTAAAATTTAGCCTGATTTCATCCAATGTGCCTTCAAGTACTTTGAATATAAGCTTACCCTGCCTGATATTCTGCTGTGGCAGCAGGTAGGTTCGCGACATGATCCAGCCATTATTTATATAGTACCTGTCTATATTGCTGCGCAGCTCGTCAATATCATTTGGCGACATGCACCAGCCCAGCCAGGGTTCGGTGAGAGAACGTTTCTCGTGGCCAAGCAGGTTATTCGCTCCATCTAGCACAATCTCGTTGATAATAAAACAAACTTCCGGCGCAGATGTGATGGCTTGTCGCGGCTCAGGCTGCGGAATTTCTATGACTCGCAGTGATCGCTCCAGCTCGCGCAATAAACGCTCGCGCTCGAGCATTTTTAACTCGCGTTGTTGTTCACGCAGCAGTTGTTCATTTTGCTGGAAGCCGAGTTCATCCGGGGTTGCGGCGTGCGAGTATTGAGAATACAGCAGGCATGTCACTAGAATGCAAATCAATTTGCGCATGAAGCAAGTCCCTTTACTGGTTCAGCACTATCATAGCCCAATTTAATACAATGTTAACACCACTGCTAAAACCTTAAGATATGCTATAGTCATTTTCTTAATGGACTAACTTTCATCAGGGCCGATGACCAGATATTTATTTATAACTCTATTACTATCCATGCTCCCCTGTTCAGCAGCACAGGCCGGCAGCGGCGCCTACTACGGCTTTGACCTGGTGTCACACTCACTGGACACCAAGGTATACATCAACCAGACGTTCACACCCACCCCGCCCGACCCGGTAGTACTTAGCGACACATCATCAAAACAGTTCACTGATATCGGCTTACGCCTGGGTTATAAATATCGTCGCAGGGCGGGCCATGTTTTCTTCATATCCCCGGAACTGACATTAACCCGGTTCGATTCGAGCGGGCTAAATTACGCAACCACGCTCAAGTTCGGCGCACAGCTGGGCCAGATCTCACCCTACGCAATCACCACCCTCACCCACATCGATAAATTTGATAAAAATCAATTCAGCTTCGGTCTGGGGGCAGAAATCGACATTAGCGAGCGCATTTGTATTAATCTTGCGTGGCAGCGGGTTGATACCCTGCGGGAGAACACCGCTGCCAGCACTGCATTCGGGGCGCAAACCCTGACTACGACCAGTGCGACCGGGCGCGAGATCGACATCATCATGCTGGGGATTACCTTTTACTCACACGAATAAGAAATTCTATGCGCGCGACCACCTTTGTGCTTTCTGGCCTGCTGGTAATTAACCTTGCTATTACCGCGATGCTTTATTACAACTATTATCCCGGCGCTGATTCTGATCCTGCTGCAGGTAACAACTCTACGCGCGCAGATAACCGTTCTGCTGGCAACAGTGCTGGACAGGACAGCCTTGAATCTGACACTGCATTTAATCTCGAGAAATACGGCCCGGTGTATGCCACGGTAAATGAACTGCCAGTACGCCAGTTAGAATTGCTGCCTTACCTGGGTGAGATAATGCCGGCTGCGCAGTTTCAGGCTTTGAAACGATTTGATGAAATCCCCGAGAATTTTTTAAGCCAGGCAATGCAGTCGATTGCGATTGATGAATTGCTCGATAACGAAGCCAGGAACCACGGCCTGTATGCCGACCCTGGTATTCAGTC